>NZ_JBHYMS010000042.1:0-71498 GCF_042743185.1 Inquilinus sp. NPDC058860
AAAATGCCGACAGGGTGCGTCGAACGGCTTGCCCGATGCAGAAGCATCGCGCTGCGCCGCTCTCCTGCCCCGTCGGCATTTTGAACCGGCGCAGGACGCAAGGGGAGTGAGAAAGGCAGGTTAATCCTCCGGGTAGCGGATGCGCTGGCACAGCGCGCCGGCGGGGTCGGCCGCCAGCCGGGCCAGCACCTCGGGCAGGTCGTCGAACGCGCAGTCGCCGCTGAACAGCACGTCCAGCGCCGGGTCGAGCAGCAGCTCCAGCGCCGTCCCCATGCGCCTTGCATGGTCCCAGCGCGGCCGCTGCGCCGCCGCCACCATCCCGACCTGGGACGAGCGCAGGGTCAGGCGCCGGGAGTGGAAGGCCTCGCCCAGCGGCAGCAGCACCGGCGTGCCGCCGTACCAGCTGGCTTCGACCACAATGGCCTCGACCCCGGCGAGGCCGAGCGCGGTGGCCGCGCCCTTCGGATGGCCGCTGGCGTGGATCACCAGGTCCTGGTCGCCCGGCGCGTCCGGCGGCAGGGCGAAGCCGACCCCGAGCGCCGCGGCGACCGCCGCCCGGCCGGGATCGGTGTCGACCAGCGTCACCGTGCAGCCCGGGATCCGCCCGGCCAGCCGGGCGACCAGGCAGCCGACCGCGCCGGCGCCGACCACGGCGATGCGGTCGCCCGGACGCGCCGCCGAATCCCAGACGACGTTCAGCGCCGTCTCCATGTTGGCGGCCAGCACCGCCCGCTCGGGCGGCAGGCCCTCGGGCAGCGGCGTCACCGCCGCCGCCGGCACGACATAGGCGGTCTGGTGCGGGAACAGGCAGAACACGTCGCGGCCCAGCAGCGCCTCCGGCCCGGCCTCGACCGTGCCGACATTGCTGTAGCCGTATTTCACCGGCCCCGGGAACACGCCGGCCTGGAACGGCGCCCGCATCGCCTGGTGCTGGCTGGCCGGCACCTTGCCCTGGAACACCAGCGCCTCGGTGCCGCGGCTGAGGGCGCCGAAGCGGGCGCGGACCCGCACCTCGCCGGGGCCCGGCTCGGGCAGGGTCTCGGTGCCGATCCGGGCCTGGCCCGGCTTGAGGATCCAGAGGGCGCGCGCTTCCATGGATCATGGATAAGCCGGCGCATTGTCTCCGGCCAGTGGGTTCCGTAGCCTGGGGCCCGTAATCGGGAGGATGGGCATGTTTCTCGGCATCGATCTCGGGACCTCGGGGGTCAAGGTGGTGCTGGTCGACGGCGACCAGCGCGTGGTCGACCAGGAGGCGGTGCCGCTCTCCGTCTCCCGCCCGCATCCGCTGTGGAGCGAGCAGGACCCGGAGGAATGGTGGCACGCCACCGACCAGGCCGTGGTCGCGCTCAAGGCCCGGCACGCCCAGGCCCTGTCCGGCGTTCGCGGCATCGGCCTGTCCGGCCAGATGCACGGCGCCACGCTGCTGGACCAGGCCGACCGGCCGATTCGCCCGGCGATCCTGTGGAACGATGGCCGCGCCGGCGCCGAATGCGCCGAGCTGGAGCGGCGCGAGCCGCGCTCCCGCGCCATCACCGGCAACCTGGCCATGCCCGGCTTCACCGCGCCGAAGCTGCTGTGGGTGGCGGCGCATGAGCCCGACGCCTTCGCCCGCACCCGCCGGGTGCTGCTGCCGAAGGACTATCTGCGCCTGCGCATGACCGGAACGGCGGCCTCGGAGATGTCGGACGCCGCCGGCACGCTGTGGCTCGACGTCGGCGCCCGGCGCTGGTCCGAGGCGATGCTGGCCGCCACCGGCCTGCCCCTTTCGGCGATGCCCGAGCTGTTCGAGGGCAGCCAGGCGACCGGCACGCTGCGGGCCGAGGTCGCCGCCGCCTGGGGCGTGCCGGCCGATGCGGTGGTGGCGGGCGGGGCGGGCGACAACGCCGCCGGCGCCGCCGGGGTCGGGGTGATCCGCCCGGGCGACGCCTTCCTGTCGCTCGGCACCTCGGGCGTGCTGTTCGTCGCCGATGCCGGCTTCGCGCCCAACCCGGCCCAGGCGGTGCACGCCTTCTGCCACTGCCTGCCGGGCACCTGGCACCGCATGTCGGTGATCCTGAGCGCCGCCTCGGCCCTGTCCTGGCTGGCCCGCCTCCTGGGCGGCACCGAGCCGGAGCTGCTGGCCGAGGCCGAGGCCGCCGATCCGGACATCGGCGACCTGCTGTTCCTGCCCTATCTCTCCGGCGAGCGCACGCCGCACAACGACCCGACGGCGACCGGCGTGTTCCTCGGCCTGACCCATGCCACCGGGCGGCCGCAGCTGGTCCGCGCCCTCTTGGAGGGCGTGGCCTTTGCCTTCGCCGACGGCCAGGCGGCGCTGACCGCGGCCGGCACCGAGATCGGCGAGGTCTCGGTGATCGGCGGCGGCGCCCGGTCCCCCTTCTGGGGCCGGATCCTGGCGGCGGCGCTGAACCGGCCGCTGCACTACCCGGCGGGCGGCGAGCTGGGCCCCGCCTTCGGCGCCGCGCGCCTGGGCCGCCTGGCCGCCACCGGCGAGGCGCCCGAAGCCGTCTGCACCCGGCCGCAGACCGCGCATGTGGTCGAGCCGGACGCGGCGCTGGCCGAGCGCTATGCCCAGAAGTACGAGCGCTTCCGCGCCCTGTACCCGATGCTGAAGCCGGCCTGGGCGGGGGTGAAGCCATGAAGAGATCAGCGAGCGACGGCGTGACCCCGGCTCAATACGACTCGTGGTTCCGCCAGAAGGTCGCCGAAGGCATTGCCGACGCCCGCGCTGGGCATGTCCTTTCAGGAGAGGACATCGAAGCTGAATTCGCCGAACGGCGGGCCGCGACGCTGAGCGAGATCGGCAAGCAGATGGCTCCCAAATAGCTTCGCTGTCCTGTTCCGGTCTGAGAGACCGTTTGGAAATGCGCTGGCGTGAGTCGGATGGCGGTGGTTTCGAGAACCGGAGCGCAGCGCACATTGGTGCGTGAGCACCGGAAGCGCAGAAACCGCCGTCAGACGGCCGCGCCAGTAGCATTTACAAATGGTCTCTACTCTCCCGCCACCGCACCGAGGCTGGCGATCACCACCAGGGCGATACCGGCGAGCTGGGCCGGGCTGAGCGCCTGGCCGAGCACGACGAAGCCGATCAGCGTGCCCAGCGCCGGCTCCGCGCTCATCAGGATGCCGAAGGCCCGCGTCGGCATCCGCCGCAGCGCCATCATCTCCAGCGCGTAGGGCAAGAGCGGCACCAGGATGGCGAGGCCGATGGTGATGCCCAGCACCGGCAGCGGGATATGCCCGCCATTCTCCGCCAGCCCCCAGGGGGTGGCGACCAGCGCGGCGACGGCCAGGGACATGGTCAGCCCCTGCAGCCCCGCGAAGGCCTGGCCGACCCGCTTCATCAGCAGGATGTAGACCGCCCAGCCGAGGCCGGCGCCGAGGGCGAAGCCGGCACCGGCCGGGTCGACCGTCCAGTCCGACCCGTCATGCACCAGCAGCACCACGCCGACCAGGGCGAGGACCGGCCAGAGCGCGTGCCAGGCGCGGCGCATGCCGAAGGCGGCGACGCCGAGCGGCCCGAGGAACTCGATCGCCGTGGCCAGGCCCAGCGGGATGCGGATCACGGCCTGGAAGTAGCACAGCGTCATGCCGGCCATCGCCGCGCCCAGCAGGATCGCCCCGCGCCACTGCGCCCGGCTGTAGGACAGGATCTTCGGCCGGGTGACCATGGCCAGCAGCAGCGCCGCCCAGGCCAGCCGCAGCCAGGTCGTGCCCAGCGGGCCGAAGCTCTCCAGCGTCGGCGCCGCCAGGGCGGCGCCGAGCTGGATCGAGGTCATCGAGCCGACCGCCATCAGCGCGGCGACGGCGATGCCCGCGGTGGTGCCCGGTGTGCTGTTGGAATCGGTCGCCATGCTGTCTGCATCCGGCTGTCGGGTTGGGGCCGCAGTATAGCGAGGATGGAGAGTCGCGGCGGTGTCAGAGACCGTTTGGAAATGTGCTGGCGTGAGTCGAATGGCGGTGGTTTCGAGAACCGGCGCGCAGCGGACGTTTGGGTCCGTGAGCACCGGAAGCTTCGAGTTCGCCGTCAGGCGGCCGCGCCAGTAGCATTTACAAGCGGTCTCTCAGACCGGGCGCTTGTCGAAGGCCAGCCGCACGGCGAAGCCGGCGAGCAGGCTGCCCATCACCCAGCGCTGCACCTGCAGCCAGGTCGGCCGCGCCGCGAACCAGGACGCGATGCCGCCGGCGGCCAGCACGATCAGCAGGTTGACGGTGAAGCTGATCGCCACCTGTGTGGCGCCCAGCACCAGGCTCTGCGCCAGCACCCGGCCGCGCTCCGGGTCGATGAACTGCGGCAGCAGCGAGACGTAGAAGATCGCGATCTTCGGGTTCAGCAGGCTGGTTAGGAAGCCCATGGCGAACAGCTTGGCCGGGCGGTCGGCCTCGAGGTCGCGCCGCGGCTGCAGCGCCGAGCCGGCGCCGGGGCGCACCGAGGTCCAGGCCATCCACAGCAGATAGGCGGCCCCGGCCAGCTTCACCGCCTCATAGGCCAGCGGCACGGTGAGCATCAGGGCGGTGAGGCCGAGCGCGGTCGCCAGCATGTAGCAGAGGAAGCCGAGCACCACGCCGCCGAGCGAGATCGCGCCGGCCAGCCGGCCCTGCAGGATCGAGCGCGACAGCAGGTAGATCATGTTCGGCCCGGGGGTGCAGACCATGCCGAGCGCGATCAGGGCGAGGCCGGCCAGGCCGGTGGGGCTGACGATCATCGACGCGGTCCTCGGCTGAAGCGAAGCCGAGCATCGCGGCCGGCCTCGCCGCCGGGCAATCGAAACATTGCTCGGAGGGCAAGATTTACCTCCGATAGAGAGCCCCTGGCCGTGTTGCTTTCTTATTCATTGTCATTGCCGGGCTTGACCCGGCAATCCAGGGGCCACCCGGAACGGCATCGGCATTTCCTGGATGCCCGGGTCAAGCCCGGGCATGACAGTCAAAAGCGGCTGCGAGCGATCGCGACGGCGCCATCCACTAACTCTTCACCAGCGGGCAGCCACCCTCGGCCTCGGGCCGGAAGGCCTGGTCGGCCGGGATGGTGGCGCGCAGGGTGTACAGGTCCCAGTCGCCCTTGGCCTCGCCCGGCGCCTTGACCTGGAACAGGTACATCGGGTGGATGTGGCGGCCGTCGGCACGGATCCGGCCCTGGCCGAACAGCAGGTCGTCGCTGGGGTTGGCCTTCATCCAGGCCATCACCGCGGCGGGGTCCTTGCCCTTGGTCGCCGCCACCGCCTTCAGATAGTGGGTCAGCGCGGCATAGACGCCGGCCTGGATCATGCTGGGCGGGTTGCCGCCCATCTGCTCGGCGAAGCGCTTGGAGAAGGCGCGGGTGCCGTCGTTCATGTCCCAGTAGAAGCCTTCGGTGAACAGCAGCCCCTGCGCCGCCGGCAGCCCCAGCGTCTTGACGTCGCGGATCGTGGTCAGCAGCCCGGCCAGCTTCTGCCCGCCGGCCTGCAGGCCGAACTCCGCCGCCTGCTTGATCGCGTTGATGGTGTCGCCGCCGGCATTGGCGAAAGCCACCACCTTGGCGCCGGAGGCCTGGGCCTGCAGCAGGAAGGAGGCGAAGTCCTGCCCCGGGAACGGGTGCCGGACCGAGCCGACGACCGTGCCGCCCTGGGCCTTGACCAGCGCGCCGGCGTCACGCTCCAGCGCATGGCCGAAGGCATAGTCGGCGGTGATGAAGAACCAGGTGTCGTCGCCCTGCCCCACCAGCGCGCTGGCGGTGCCGTGGGCCAGGGCCCAGGTGTCGTAGGTCCAGTGCACGGTGTTGGGCGAGCATTGCGCCCCGGTCAGGTCCGAGGTGCCGGCGCCGGAATTGAGGAAGACCTTGTTCTTGTCGCGGGTGATCTGGTTGACCGCGAGCGCGACCGAGGAGGTCGGGACGTCGAGGATGGCGTCGACGCCGTCCTGATCATACCATTGCCGGGCGATGTTCGACCCGATGTCGGGCTTGTTCTGGTGGTCGGCGGAGACGATCTCGACCGTCACCGTCCTGTCGACCGCGGCGAAATCCTCCGCCGCCATCCGCGCCGCCACCACCGAGCCCTCGCCGGTGATGTCGGCATAGACGCCGGAGCGGTCGTTCATCACCCCGACCTTGACGGCGGTCTGGGCTCGGGTCTCGCCGGAGGACAGAAGGCCGGCCGCGATCAGGCCCAGCGCCAGGACGTGAAGCTTCATCGTCTCCCCCCGATAGTATGTTTTCGTTGCCGGGATGATGACAGGAAGTCCGTCGGATCGACAAGCAAGCCCGGGTTCGAGCCGGCCCATCCTTTCATCCTCCCCCTCCCCTTGCGGGCTACAGCATTCACACATCTGCTTGAGACACCGGCGGTGGGTATACGAACAGATTGCCTCTCCCGCTTGCGAGACCTTTTCACAATAGCCGCGACTGCTCTTCTTTAGTCCCCCCTCCCCTTGCGGGAGGGGGAGGATGAAAGTCCACAGCGGACAGGAGCGGCGATCGGGCCCCCTCACCACCTCCCCGTCCCCACCCAGCTCAGGCTGGCGTCATAGGTGCTGCCGCTCCTCTGGCCTTCCAGGGCATAGCGCAGGGCGTCGATGGCGTGGTTCTCGCGGTCCTCCAGCTCGGGCAGGACATCGCCGGTGCGCGGGTCGGTGCGCCAGCTGTACAGCGCCAGCTCGTCGATCAGGTGCCGGCAGCGCGGATGCACCAGGATGTCGCAGCTCTTCAGGAACTCGACGCCTTCCTTGACCGACCCGGCGCCCTTCGCCGCCGCCCGCAGCCGCGGGAAGCCGTAGCGCTGCATGTAGCTGATCGTCTCCGGCCGGGCGCCGTCGGCCACGATCGGCCAGTCGCGCGCCGCCGGCACCGTGTCGAACAGCGCCGGCGTGCGGTCGATCTCGCAGCCGACCCGATAGGCCTCGTGGTCGACATGCAGCGTCCGGCCCACCAGGAAGCAGCGCACCAGCACGGTCGGGTCGCGGGCGAAGCCCCAGTCGGCACCGAACAGGAAGCGGGCCTTGGCCGGCGTCTCGAACGGCTCGACCCGCCAGTTGCGGAACACCCGCGCCTCGCTGCTGCGCTGATAGCCGCCCAGCCAGACATGCTGGTACTTGTCCGGGTCGCGCTCGCGGTCCCATTCCATCTCCGCCTTCAGCACCTTCGGGAAATGCGGGTTCGCCATCCAGTTGGCCTCGATCAGCGTGGTCCGGGGCGGCTTCGCCCCGGCGCGGAACAGCTGGTCGACCGGGTCGTCCGGCCGGGTCGGGTTCCAGGAGAACCACAGCTCCGACTCCGGCTTGCGGATGGTCGGGCGCAGCAGCTCCAGGCTGCGCTTCGACAGCGACTGCGCCTCCTCGACCCAGGCGATGTCGTAGCCCTCCAGCGACTTGATGCTCTCCGCCGTGTGGTTCTGCATGCCCTGGAAGATGATCCGCCCCTCACCCGGCCCGAGGATCCGGTCGGCCTGGTATAGCGGGGCGCGCGCTTTTAGATGACGGGGCACCCGCTTCTGGACTGACTGCGAGCGCCGGAGTGCGACAGAGATCCGCGACGATGAGAGATGCAAACCCTGGCTGCTATGTGACGTAGTAGCCTCTCCTCCCAGAGCAGGGGTACCCATTCGGGTCCTTGTGCGGACGCAACACCGTCGACCGTGTCTTGCGGACGAACCGCTTTAGGCAATACGGGCATTCGACCTTGTGGGTCATCGAAGATCTGGATACCCACTTTCGGGAGATAGGCCGAGGCCGTGCCACGGCGCCGGCTCGACCCGATCCAAAGTCCTTGCCAAAATAATCTTTCGACGCTTTCTCGCCGGCTTTCGTTAGCTCAATCGGAAAACGTGGTTCGAAAACCTCGTCTTCTAGCTCCAGCCTCCGTATTTTATGATGGAAGAATGTTTTTACACCAGGATCGCTAGAGCGGCCGCCGGTTCGATCCCAAACGTAGAAATATTCGGCAGCCTCTCCATCCTTCTTCCGCTTATAGGCAAGCGCATAGGGCTCGACGAGGCGCGGCCGTCCATCGTCATAGGTTAGCGACAACAATCGCCTTTCCGCCCCCGCTTCCATGATCACGTTTCTATAACTGGACGGGAAAAACGGTGCGGCCTGCCATCTGGACGAGACGATGTCTTGAAAAATGGCCTCGATTGAGCTTCTAAAGCCCACTTCGGCACGATCGAAGTCAAAACGACCGACGATCGGAGCAACATATTTTTGCCAAGCGGCGCGAAAGAAGGGCATCGGAAGTCCAAGCAGGATTTCCTTTGCGGCACCGGGGCTCCGTTCAAAAATCGTCTTCCTAAGAAACGTCGACAATACCAGACTGCGATTAATATTTATCGATTCATCAAAAAAAGTCGCATAGACAAAATCATATAAATCAAAAGAATGCCGACGTTGAATTAGACACTTCAGTTTGTTTGCCAGCAATTCTTCAAGAGCTACACATCGCAACTGCGCCTGACACGCCGCCTCGTCTGAGTACGGATGAATGAGTGGGCGTGTGACGATCGGAAGGTACAACCTGTCAAATTCTGTCAGATCGATCCGAATGCTGATAAGCAGGCTATCGGAATTGCCATAGAAATCTCTAAAATAAATTCTACCTTTATAGGATTGTCGCTCAGCGTCGAGCGCCGTTTCTGCCCGCAATGTATTTTTGTCAGTATCAAATAAGACGCCGCACTGCTGATGGGCCGCAGCACAGGCTTGATTTATCTCGGCCTGCATTCGACCAACATCAATATCCGACAGAACAGAAAAATCAAGATCACTCGAAAATCGTGTATTCTGATAGAATGCTTTCCGCATGCAATTTCCACCCTTAAATATCAGCATTTCAGATAGATATGCATTCTCGTAAACAGCTTTGAGCAACCACCCGAAGACGTAGTCGCGCTCTACATTAGCATGATGTACGCCAATTATTTTGGACTGCGCCTCAATCTCTCTCTTGTCAATCATGGTGAATATTCCACTAAGCCAGGATCCAACATCTTACCTAAAATTGCTCCTGTCGCCCAGGGCAGCCGGATATCTTGCAGTGCCACGGTGGGAGTGACGGCCGACTGGGCATTGCTAATCCGGCGACCGAAAGAAGCGGGGCAACCGCCAATTGATGGCTGCCCCGCTGCACTCGTCAGTGGTCGTTGGCGACGGGAGGATGGCGATCGGATGCTCGATACGCCTCCTCGATCCGGCGGCACGCCACCTCGAAATACCCCTCATCTTGCTCGATGCCGAAGAACCGCCGGCCCAGCAGAACGCAGGCGACGCCGGTCGTGCCCGAGCCCATGAAGGGATCGAGCACCGTCTGGCCGCACAGCGGGAGCAGATCGCTCATCAGCCGGGTTGGTTTCCCGGTCAGGTGGTGCTTGTCCTCGGGAAGGACCCGATGCCGGAACACCCCAGGCAGACACGGCCCATTTACTGGTAGCGAGCCATTGGACCCCCAGGCGATGTACTCTGCCTGGTTGCGGTAGCGTCCTCGCTGCGGCCGGGCCGCCTCGGTCTTGTCCCAGATGCACAGCCCGCGCCACAGCCATCCGCCGGCCTGAATGGCATCAGTGGTGACGGGCAGTTGGCGCCAGTCGCTGAACACCAGACATAAGGCACCCGGCCGTGCGATCTTCAATGCGGCGGCCATCCAGAGAGCCGACCAGGCGAGATAACTGCGCTGGTCCCGATTGTCGCCGGAGAAGTCCCGATAGAGGTGCCGCTGTGCGGTGTTGACGTACTTCTGGGAGGGCTTGCCCATGCGATCCGCGGCATGGACCCCGCCCGAGCTATACGGCGGGTCAGCGACTAGGGCATCAACCTGATCGAGGTCCGGAATGATGCCCAGCGACTCTCCGCAATACAGGACAGCGTGGCCGATCCGCCGGACTTTGGCCCGGTGGATGATGGACGGCGCCTTCAAGATTCGACTCGACTCTCGCAAAGTTTGTTCTACCTTTGTTCACGTCGTCGCGCGGCGATCGACGGGTCGGAAACGAGCGAGTGCCCCTCTCGCGGCTTGGGCGTTGGCGCGCCCAGCCCCCGTCGCACCGGACGGAGGTGTTCGATGAAAAGGACGAAGAAGACCAAGCCCCGGATGACCCTGGCGCTGCCGCTTGATCCGGCAGCCCGGAACGATGAGCTGGAGGCCGCCGTGCGGGCGGCGGAGGCGTCGTTCCTGGCGAAATCTGCGGAGCCTGAGGCGGAACCGGAGCCCACGCCCGCTGCCGAGCCGGCCAAGGTCGCCGCGCCCGCCGTGCCCCAGGTCCCGATCCTCACACCCTCGGCGCCTCCGGCGGCCAAGGCCACGGAGTTCGTGGACGAGCCGCGCAGCGGCCGGAACACCCTGTACATCGTCGCCGCCGCCAAATGGGGCGAGATGCGGGCCAAGCGCGGCAAGAAGCTGGGATGGCAGCGCCTGCCCGACGCCGGCTTCAAGGCGAAGGCCCAGGCGCTGCGGGCCGCTGAGCTGATGGTCGAGGCCGGCCGGGCGACCGGCGCCGTCGCCGTCCAGCAGACAGCCGATCCTGACGCTGGAGACTATGACGAGCCGGTCATCCTGGCGCAGTTCGGCCGGCTGCCCGAGGGCTTCGCCGAGGTCTAGGAGGCCGCCGGGGTGCCTTGGCCCGCGAACGCATCGTCGATAATTGGGATCTCGGGATGCGGTTGTCCGACGTATCATCGGGCACCGCCATCGTGGCGAGCTGCGGCCGGTGTAAGGCACGCCGCCAGTTGGACCGGCGCAAGGTGATCGAGGCGTTCGGCAAGGAGGCCCGGCTGTTCAAGTTGGAGTTGATCTTGAGATGCCGGCGTTGTGGAACCGGAGCGGCATCACGCATTCAGCTATTTATGGTGCCGAGGTGATGCCGCGCCACTCAAAGCACAGCGGTCTAGATACCCAGGAACTTGGCCGCAAGCGACGACACAACTCCCCACGCGACCTGCTTTATGCCATCGGTTGCCTCGGCAAAAAGCCGTTGAAAGATGGGCTTTGCGCTGGCTAGGTCACCATTAGTGGTCACTTCGACCAGTTGCTTCACCTCTGCCCGCGATACTGCATCAATCTTCGCGCCGCTGCTGGAGAGCAACTGTAGAAGGTATTCGATCACCTCCGTCTGGTTCTCGATATTGACGCTAACCGCTTGGGTAACGTGGCCACCTATCCCGATCGGAGATTGGTGAAACGTTCCGCCGGAGATGTGAACGCTGGGTCGCGCCTCAGACCGTTGAGCTGGCTTTGCCGTCGCCTTGCTCTGGTTCGCAGTGCGGTAGCCTAGTTCCGTCAGATACGCGAACTCCCGCTTGCTATATATGCCGAGGATCATGACCCCAGAGTTGGGGTCATTCTCATACGCTGCCATCGGGCCGGTGCCGATCAGCGCGCTCTCCTCCAACTCCTTAAGGGCGAGATCGTAGTCGACGTTCGTCGCGCCGGAAGCAAGGCGATTGGCCTTCAAATCGGTAAGCGACAAACCCTCGTAGCCGGCCCGTAGGTCATCTGCGGTCAGGTCCCGCGCCATAAAATCGGCAAGCAAATCGGCGAGAACCGCCAGGGGTAAACTATCCAGTTTCCGCATAAATGCCTCTCCCAATGTCCGCTTCGACGGCGGAGGCTAAATGTCATTCATCATTCGACACAGGGCAAGATATGGAGGCGCGGTGCAGCTCCGCCGCGCCTCCGGTTGGATTTCACCTGTTCAAGATCCGCGAGGCCGAATCAGCCTCCGCTCGGCGCCCTACGGCAGCGCCAGCGTGGTCGCCGGCGACAGGCCGGCGCCATTCTTGGCCCTGATATCCAACTCCAGCGCCGGCCACGGGCCGCCATCGGCTGCGATCAGGTCGGCCGTGTAGGTCCAGCCGTTGTAGAGCGCGCGGTAGGTACGCACCGCCGCGGCCTGGCCGTTCGGCCGGACGGCGATCTGGTACTCGGTCGCTCCGGTCGAGGGCTCCCATTGGAACACGAGATCCGGCGAGGTGTAGGCGTTGGTCAGCTCGGCGTTCTCCGGCGCCGCCGGCGGCTGCTGGACCACGGTCAGCGGGATGCCAGCGGAAACCAGGTAGTCGCCGGGGAACAGGTCTCTGGGCTCGATCCGCACATACTGCGTCTGCCCGGCGGGCGGGGCGTCCACCTCGATCTCGGTCGCTGTGCCCTCATACACCAGGTTGGACGAGAGGGGCGTGAAGTCGGCGGCCGGCCCGCGATAGACGGCATAGGACTTGAAGTCCGGCTCGGTCACAGCGGCCCAGCTCACCTTCATCCGCCCGGTAAGCTGGGGCGTGACGGTGATGTCGGCCGGCGGCTCGGGCGCTGGATCGAGGACGCGCAGCACGGCCGGCGTGGGAGACTGGCCGGCCTCGTTGACTCCGACCACCTGGATCTCGAACCGCCGCCACGGGCCGCCGACCGGCTGCACGTCGCCGGCCGAGATCGTTAGCGGCGGCAGCGGAGTGGAGAGCGCTAACGCCAGCTTGTCGAAGATGCCGGGCGTAGCGTCCTCGACATAGAGCGAGACCTGGTAGGACGCGGCCCGCGGAGCCGGATTGAAGCGCAGGCGGGCGGAACCGGCGGCATACCGGGTTTCGAGGGCGAGGCCGGAGACCACCGCCGGCAGGATCTGCGGCTGTCCGTAGACGCCGCCGATCGGCGGCGTCCAGGGTCCGCGGAACATTCCGACCGCGGCACCGCGGATGTAGAGCATTCCCGGCTCCGGCCGCACCGTGACGCGGTTCGCCTGGCCGGCATAGACGGTCGACCAGGCGATGGTGTCCCGCGACGTCTGGATGATGTAGCTCACCGCGCCCGGCGCGACGGCCCAGGACAGGAACAGGATGGGGTCCAGGCTGTTCGGGTCCTGCGCGATGCGCAGGTCCCGCATCTCCGGCGCGTCCGGCGGTAGCGGCAGGATCGGCGGCATTGGCGGGACCGGGAGACCCTGCTCGGCGACATGGACATACTCGTCCTCGATCTGCAGCTGCAGCTCGGCATGGGTGAGGTCGATGGGGCGGGCCGAGATCAGCAGGAACCGCTTAATGAACTCCTTGCCCGGCCCGGCGACCCATTGGGTCGTCACCGCATCCGGATCGAGGCGGATGATGTCAGCCAGCGAGGCGCCTTGCTGGGCGGCGACCAGGTCGTGGTCGGCCCGATCGACGATGGCCTGGTCGTCGAATTCGCCGCGCGTGATCTTCACCGGCCCCCACTCGCCGCCGTTCGGCCGGCGCAGCGCCATCCAGTGCTGCGCGCCTTCGACCCAGCCGATCGCCTCGTCCAGGTCGAGCGTGAGCGTTGCCGGCGCGAAGCCCATGACATCGCCGCCGTAACCCCATTGCGGCATGTCGTGGTTGAGGATGACCAGGTCGCCGCGCTGCAGGAGCCGGCCCTCCATCTCCGCCTGGAACTTGGCGAAGATGCGCCGCCGCGCGTTGACCGCAGCCTGGTAGATGCCCTCGCGGAACGCCTGGGGCCGCTTGGCGCAGCCGAACAGCGACATGCGCGCCGGCTTGACCGAGGCGCTGCCCGGCAGCGCACACCGGACCTCCTGGTCGGTCCAGACCTGCTCGTCGACATACTCGACGATCACGTCGTCGGGCGACTCCGGGTCCCAGAGCTTGTAGGTGACCTCAAGCGTGCCGCGGACGATGGACCGGGGCGTGAAGACGGCCTTGGCGATGCTCTGCGGCCGGTCGCGGGCGACGGTGACGATGCCGCCTAGGTTCACGTGCTGCGCGCGGCCGACGCGGAGCAGCGCGGTCAAGGCGTCCTCGAAAGAGCGCTCGGTGTCGAACACGCCGTCGAAGGTGTCACCGCGCTGTGCCCATACCTGGTCCAGTGCCAGGAAGGCTGGGAGGTCGATCCGGCCATCCAGCACGCCCGCGCCTGAGCGGCCGTTGCGGAGCATGTAGGTCGCTGCCCAGGCGATCGAGCGTGTCGGCTGTTCCTCGGTCCAGCTGGCGCCGGTCCAGATCGGCAGCATGCGGGTCTGGATGACCCTGAACTGGCGCGACGACTGTTCCGAAAGCTGGTCGGTGGCCTTGATCTTGACGGCGAGCAGCGAGGTATCGGGATAGGTCTGCTCTCCGACGATGTAGGCCCGGAGCCCGCCCCAGACCGAGCTGTCGCGGACATTGGTGTCGTTGGAGTTCTTGCTCGTCCGCCGCATGCGGGCCTGGTACCGCCCATCGGCGACGTCGAATGGAATCGTGAGGCGCTGCGGGTCGACGGTGGCTCGCTCCACGAAGGGCTCGCCGAGTGTCACCCAGCCGCCGACCGGATTGCCGAGGTCGTCGATCTGCCGGGCCTGGCACTCGAAGGTGACCGACTGCTCGCCGATGTCGCCGTCCTTCTCGTCGGCCTCGAAGAGCCCCTGCGGGAAGACGATGTCGAAGGCGAGCCGGTTGCAGATCTGGCCCGGCCCCGACGCCGCGAAGGGACCGACCCAGCCTTCAAGGACGATCTCGATCTCGGCGTCGGTCTCGTCGGCGACCGGCTCGGCGACGATGACGGTCTTATCGTCCGGCGAGATCGAGACGATGGTGAACGTGCCGTTGTTGTGGGCGGAGCCGGCAACGATCACCTTGTCGCCGACGATGAAGCCCTCAGCGCCCTGCGACTTGTCCTGGTCGAAGGGGCCGTCGCCCTCGCGGAAGCGGATGGACCGGTCGGCCGCATGGATGTCGACGTGCCCCTCGCTGCGCAGATGGCGCAGGCTCTGCCCCGTCACCTCCGCCGAGGTCACGACATTGAACGGCCATTTCACCTTGCCGCCCGGCGGGATGAACTGCAGCTCGACCCCGACGAAGTTGCCGGTCAGGCCGCCGGCTTCCCGCCAGAGCGAGGTGTTGGCGATCAGCACCTCGTGGTGCTGGTAGCGGCCGACGCCCAGGCTGAACAGCTGGTACAGGAACTGCTCGTTGTCCTGGAAATCCGCCCAGGGCGGCGCCGCGAAGTCGGGGACGAGGATATGGCGGCCGAACAGCTCAGGGATCGGCTGGTCGAGCCGTGCCTGGTTGCCTTGCGCCTGCAGGCTGTAGGTCGGCGAGGCCGCGGGCAGCCCGCCGGCGCCGCCCGGCGACTTCGGCGTCGCCGGCGGCAGGATCATGTTGATCAGGACGCCGCCGACCAGGGTGATGCCGGCGGTCACCAGCGACAGCGTTGCCGCGGTGGCGCCCACGCCGGCGATGACCGGCGCCAGGTAGGGCGCCGCGACCGCGAGCGCGAGCATCGCCACGATGCGGAAGATGCCGGCCGAACCGCCGCCGCCATCGCCCGGCAGCTCGATGAAGGCGACGCGATCGGTCGGATCGATGACCGTGGTCGACCAGTCCGCGCGCAGGACCGGCACGTCGTTGCGGATGCAGACGACGGGGATGCGCTGGTCGATCGGGTGGCGCTCCAGCCATCCGGCGATCGTCACCGGCTCCGCCAGCTCGAAATGCGCGATCGGCCCGAGCGGCGTGGTCCGGCAGATGGCCGGCTCGATCCCGTCAAGCGGCATGGTCGTACCAGGTGAGGCAACGCCAACCGCCGGCGGTCAGCTTGGCCGGGGTGTCGAACAGCACCCCGCCGGAGCGGGCCGCATGCAGGACGCCGCCTTCATCGAGCTGGAGCCAGACCCCGACATGGTGCGGCGTCGAGGCATGGCTCATCTCCACGATCGCGCCGTGGACCGCGGCCGGGATCGGCGACCAAGCGGAACGGGCGTGGTGGCGCCGGATGGTGCGGGCGATGGTCAGCGCATCGTCGGTGCCGACGCGCACGATCGGCAGCTCGCGGCCGAACAGCTCCCGCTGGACGTAGCGGCAGAGGCCCCAGCAATCGAAGGCGTCCGGCCCCTGGCCGCCGAGCGCCCAGGGCAAGCCGATCAGGCTGTTGACGAGGTCCGCGGGCGTCATCGGGCCAACAGCGGGAAGCCTTCGCGGGTGTAGCGGAGACCCGGAAAGGTGCGGTTGACGAAGTCGAGGAAGCCGGCCCGGCCGGTCACGCGGTAGATCGTGGCGATGGCCTCGCGCAGCGTGAAACCGCTCATGACCCGGTGAGGCTGCGAGGTGTCGGCGGCCAGGTACTCCCGATAGGTCAGCTCGATCGGCGCCCGCACGGCGATGGCCTGGCCGAGGCGGTCGGCGATCTCTCGGGTGACGTTGTCCACCGAGATCTCCATTTCGGGGAGGCGGCCGGCCGCCTGCTCGGGCAGCCCTACGGTGAAGGCGAAGCCCTTGAACGCCACCTGGAGGCCGCCGTGCAGCGGCGCGTCGGCTTCGAGGGTCAGGACGTGATCGTCGTGATCGAGCACCACCCGCACGGCATCGGGCGCGCCGCTTTCGGTGACGAAGGCCGGGTGCCGCATCTCCAGCGTGTGCAGCACCAGAGTATTCGGCGCCGCGTAGGCGTAGGCTTCGGCCAGCGCCTGGCTGATGGTCGGAGCCGTCATCGGGTCAGCGGCTCCGAGCCTGGCGGATGACGGCGCCAGCAGCGTCGACCGTCGCCAGGCCCTGGTCCGACAGCTTGCGCTTGTAAACTCCCCAGGTCTCTACCGCGAGGCTGCCTCGCGGGTAGATCGGCGACTGCGATCCGAGGACGGGCTTCATCGTCGAGACGACGTTGCCCGCGCCGTCCTTGGTCATCGCGGCGATGTCGACTTGGGCGGAGGCCCGCACCACGATGGCGCCGCCTCGGACAAACAAGACCTCGGCCGTGCCAGTCGAGGCGCTGTCGGGCGCAAAGCGCAGGCAGAGCGTTCCGATGGCCCCGTAGGTCAGGCCGGCCGTCCCCGGCGTGCCCACCGCCGGCAGCTGCACGCCGTTGGCCGAGACCCGCATCGCGAAGGCCAGGAGCGTGCTGGCGTCCGGATAGATGCTGCCGACGGTCTGGAACACCACGATGCCGCGCGTCGTCGTGACCGTGGTGGTGATGAAGCCGCTGGTCCAGGGGGACGGGCCGCCAGGAACGAGCGGCGACTCAATCCTGCCGTGCCAGAAGGCAGACCACGGCTGCGTCATGTCGATCGTCGGGCCAGGCACATGGGCCGTCGCCTGCAGCCTGATGCCGCCGTTGGCCATTAGCGCTGCGCTGTCACCCGCCGCGCCGGCCGTCTGGGCAGCTGTGGGCGCGCCGCCCGGCGCCCAATTCTTGATCGAGCCGACCGTGTCGTTCTGGTCGAAGCAGTAGAGGCCGACCAAGTCGGTGATCGGGAAGCCGCGGACACCGACGATCGGCAGGTCGGGACGCGGCGCATTGCCCTTGAGCCGGATGAGCAGGGCCATTCAGCGGATCTCCATCTCGAAGGCGATGAGCCAGTTCCAGAGCGGGTACGGGCCGGATCGGCCGTTATAGGAGGTGTCGGCGAAGACGAGCGGCGATGTGGCGCTGTCGTCGTCGCGGATGTTGCCGAAGCTGAAAGGCCGGTAGGCGGAGATCGGGTCGCCCGCGGCGAAGGCCGTCCCGGTCAACTCCCGTGCCTCGCCGCGCAGGATCGTCTGCCCGCCCGTCTCGATCACTTGGCGCACGACAAAGCGGGCGTTGCCCGCGTTGGCGACATAGAACGCGCCCTCGCTGGCGATGGTCGCGAACTCGGCCGCGACCGGGCCGGCCAGAACCAGATCCTTCGACGCCTGCCCGTTCGGCAGAGCCGGGCCGTCCTGGATGGCGGCAAGGGGCAGCGATGCCGTGAAGGCGTAGCTCTGTTGCCCGTGGCGCAGCGTGTAGGTCGCCTCCGCGTCCAACCCGTCGCCGGCGAGAGCCAGCTCCAGCGTGTCGGGGGCGACGACGGCGACACCGACGACGGCCGGGCCGCCCGTGCGGATCTCGAACCCCAGCGCCGAGCCCTGGGCCGGCAGAATCGTGGTGTCGATCACCAGCCGACCGCCGCGCGGCAGCCGACCGCCGGCCAAGCGCACCATGACTTTCTTCGGATCGGTGCGGCGCCGGACCTCGACCGGGTGGAGCGGCTGCCAGTTCTCCCGCTCAGCCCAGATGCGGCCGAGCACCTTGCCGGCCTGAAGGCCGAACCAGCGCGCACCGTCCGCCGCCAGGTGGATTCGCCCACCGTGCGTCTCCGGGGCGCCGTAACGGCTGTTGATGGCCGAGGCCACATGGTAGTGCGGCCCGATCATGTAGATGTGCGGGTGCCGCTCCGCGGCGCGACGCTGGGCCTCTCCGGATGCCTCGCCCTCGGTCTGATAGGTGATCAGCGGGACGCGGCCGGCCTGCCCGGTGATCGCCCGAATATCCGCGTTGGCGTCGTCGGCATAGTCCATCAAGTCCTGGCAATAGGTCTCGCGGAACTCCTCCTTGTCGAGCACCGGGCCGCCCGGCTCGATCTGGTACAGGTTGTTCGCCGGCCCCTGCATCCAGAAGACGCCGGCGACGGCATAGGACTTCTGGTTCTTGTCGGCCCAGGCTTTCAGGCGCCGGACGTCATCGATCATCGTGTCGTAGAACTTCGCCTGGGGGTCGCGCGCATGGCGCTTGTCCAACTCACGCAACATGCGACCGCCCTGGCCGGCGAAGGTCACCACGATCATCGGCGGCGCCGAACGCTTGGCGGGGCCATAGGCGCCCAGCAGCATCTCCTTGAACATCGCCGCAGCGCCGGCAAGCGGCGTCTCGCCCAGGGCTCCGTTCACCACCTCGGTGAGCGGGACAAGCTGGAAATCGCTGTCCGGCCGGGAGGCCGGCGCGGCCGGGAAGTTGGCCTCCAGCCAGGTCCGTGCGCCACGGGCGAACCGCATGGCATCGTGGCCGGTCTCGGCGGTGGTGACCGGCGGGATCGCCTCGGCACCTTCCTGCTCCGACTGACCATGGCCGATGATGTGCAGCACGTCGGGCAGCCCGGTGCCGGCGCCGGAGCCGAGGCCGGCCAGGAAATCATCCTTGCCGTCCCCAGAGAACTTGAGAAAGTAGCGATCGTCCTCGCTGGCGATGCCGAGCAGAATGTTGGGGTCCACCCCAGGCTCGAAGCTCGCTCCCGATCCGAACAGCTTGAGCACGGCGTAGACGATGGTGTTCAGTTGGGTGTCCCAGGCCACCGCCGGCCGGTCATCATCGCCCACGACGGCGCCGGCGATCGGCTGCCCGTCGACCTCGCCCGCCGTGTCCGGCCGCACGGTATCGGCGATCGGTGCGAGATCCGCGCGGACCTCGCCGATGGCGGTGTCGCCGATCTTGGTCCAGCCCGGCGATCCGGCGGGCGCCGTCTTCTCGTAGACGCCGTTGTTCGCCCGCGTGTCCCGCTCGACCTCCGCTAGCCAATGGATGTCGTCTTCGACGATCTGCTGCAGCTGGGCCAGAGTGTCGACGCGGCGCTTGCCGACGAGCCGGATCTTCGACACCGCGCGGGCCATGGAGTCGACCTGGCCGCCGTCCGTCTCCACGACGGTCGAGGCGTCGCCGTTGACGATCAGGCTGGCGCGCTGCGCGTCGCGCTGGAACTTGGCGATATCGTCTTCAAGGGCCATAGGGGCTTACTCGTTTGCCGGAAGCGAGGTGGGGAGGGTCACGTTGACCAGCTCGTCGAGGCTGGCCATCAGCCTGGCCGCGTCCTCAGGGCCATAGGTGCCGAGGAACCAGACGGCATCGGCATTGATGGTCGCGAGCTGGCGCACGGAGAGGGTCGCCGAGACGGCCCAGGTCATGGAGCCGCGCAGCTTCGGGCGGTACGGCCCGACGAACTTGACCAGGGTCGGCTCGTACCGAGAGCCGGTGAATAGCGGCACCGTGAACGACAGCTGCCCATTGCCCAGCACGTGCTGATACCAGCCCTTGAACAGCTCGAACTCGTCCAGATCCCACAGCCAGGTCTGCCGGAACGTCGCCGGCGACCGGCTGAACCGCATCCGCGTCCGCGCCGGGCCGGCCTCCATGTCGGTGCGGAGGAGCGGCTCGTGCGGGTCGAAATCGAGATCGTCCCGCGACGGCTGATAGGTGAGCCCGGCCGGCCAGGTCGCGGTCATGACCGGTTCCCCATCGCCCGGTTCAGGCCGAAGCGCGACGACATGGCGGTGACCTCGTCGCTGTCGCCGCGATACATGCCGTCCACGATCTCCTGGCGGACTCGCCGGGAGACGATGCGGATGATCTCCTCGCCATCCGGCCCGCGGTCCTGCTGGACCGTGGCGCGGGTGCCGTCACCCTGGATGACCTGGACCTTGACGTTCATACCTGGCGCGCTGCCGCCGGCGCCGGCCGTGCCGCCGATCGACGCCGGCGGCGCCGGGACATAGCCGCCGAACACCCCGCCCTGGGCGAAGGGCTGGGCCGGCGGCAGCGCGACGCCGAGCGTGCCATCGGACAGGCGGGTCAGGTGCAGCGGCACGATCTGCCCATTGTGATTGGCAGCGCGCACCGCCAGGCCGCGGGCGCCGGTGATCAGCGGCATGATCGCCTCGGGGCCGGCCTCCCCCATCAGGCCGGTGCGACCGCCCGCCACCGGGAAATAGGTCGGGCCGGTCACCACCGTGCCGGCGGCGAAAGGCTGCACGGATCCGCGCACGAACGCCGCGCCCTTGGCGAAGCCGAGCGAGGTGCCGATCGAACCCAGGAAATCGCCGATGCCGCCGCCGATATCGCCCAGGAAGCTGCCGATCCCGTTGACGATGCTGCCGAATGCGCCGCCCAGGCCGGACAGGAACCCGCCGCCCTGCTGCTCGACCCCTTCGGTTACCGAGTTGAGCCCGGAGCCGAAGTTCTGGTTGAACTGGTCGGCCGCCGCCTTGGTGTCGGTCGCCGCCTCGGCGATGCTGCCCAGCAGGTCGCCGCCGGCGCCGCCGCCGACGCCCGGCAGACCGGACCCCACGGTGATGGTCGCGGTGCCGACCGAGATCGCAGCCGCTGCCGCGTTGTCGTTGGCCGCACCTCCGAACAGGCTGCTGGCCAGGCCGCCCAGCAGCCCGCCGATGCCGCCGCCGCGGTTGTCGTTGGCCGGCTGCGTCGGGCCGGGCGACCTGCCCAGCCCGGCGCTTCGCGCGATGTCGTCGAACATCGCGTCGGCCGCCTCGCCGAGCGGCTCGAACGCGAACTTGTCCAGCGCCAGGCTGTACAGGCTGTCCAGGAACGACTGGAGCGCGTTGCCGGCCTCGGCGCCGCCCTTGACGATGGTGGTCGCCAGGTCGCGGAAGCTGGTCTTGAATCCGTCCAAGAAGCCGGACAGGCCGGGGTTCTGCAGCTCCAGCGTGCGGCGCCGGATGGCTTCGAGCGAGTCCGCCACCGAGTATCCGGACTCGGCGAGCTTATCGAGCATGGTCGGATCGCCGCCCTGGATGAGCTGTGCCATGCGCGAGAGATCGGCCAGCTCACGGTGCCGGGCCTCCGCCGGTCGCGCCGTCGAGCCGACGAGCGCGACCGTGTTCCCCGCCAGGCTCTCCCGCTGGCGCTGGGCGATCTGCGCCTGGCGCTGAGCCTCGGACGCCTTGGCGTAGGAGTCTGCCTGCTTGTCGATCTCCGCGGTCAGCTGGGCCGTGACCTTCCGGCCGTCCTGCTCGGCCGCGGTCAGCAGCCGGCGCTGCGCGGTCAGCCGGGCAGCAGCTTCGGACGACAGGCCGAGGGTCTCCGACTGCAGCTGCATGTCGCGGACCTGGTCCTTGAGCCGCTTCGACTCCTTGTCGAACTCGGACTCCTTGGACCGCGACGAACCGGCGCCGCCTTGGCCTCGGTTCCAGGTCGACCACTGGCCCTGGACGCCCTTCCAATACTCGTCCCAGCTCGGCACTGTCTCCGGCTCGCCCTGCGCCTGGCGCGCGCGGGTCAGAACGCCGTTTGCCATGCCGGCGACCCAGCCGAGAATGCCGCCCGCCTGCGATCCGGCCTGGGTCAGCGAGATCATGGCGTCCAGCGCCCGGCTGATCACGTCATTGAGCGCCGCCTTGGCCTGCATCGCGCCCCAAGCGATCTTGGCCTGGGCCTCGATCTGCGCCTTGATGGCGGCGGCCAGCTCAGTGTTGCCGTCCTTGACGGCTTTCCTACATGGGTGATGCTCCCGTACAGCCGCCCCGACAGGCGCAGGATGTTGCCCCCCTCGATCAAGACGCGCAGCGGCTTCGGCCAGGGGCTGCCGTCCGGCGCCTGCTCGCGCTCGAACCGCATCTGGGTCGAGACCACCATCGCGGCGCCGATGTTGTCGTAGAGGCCGCGGGCGTTCGCCATGCGCTCGGACACGCGCCCGAGCGCCGCCTGGACGATGGCGCTGTCGACCCGCGTCGAGACACCGACCATCAGACGAAGCCCCGCAGGTTCGCCGGCGTGAAGACGGGCGGCGAGCTGGACGAGACGCTGGCCGACGCCGGGCCGCGCTCGGGCTCGATCCCGTCGAGGTCGAGCCGTTGCCGGCCGGCCGCGATGTCCTGCAGGGTCTTGATCGCGTCCCGGTAGTCGGCCGTGATCTTCTCGTCCGGCGCCTTGCGGTGGAGCTTGTAGATCGCCACGGACTCGGCCGTGTGGGTCAGCAGCTTGGGCACCGAGGCGATCGGCAGCCGGTAGCGCGCGGCCAGGTAGCCGTCGATCGTCGCGTCGGCATCGGCCAGGGCATCCTCGACCGCCGCCGCATCGATCTGGCCGGTGGCCGGCTGGCCGCGGTCGGTCAGCTGCACCAGCAGCTTGGTCCCGTACCGCGTCTCGAGCCCGGCCTGGGTCGCGTAGGTCACTTCGCCTTGACCTTGCGATTGGCGTTGGCAGACGCCGGCCCGATGCGCTCGCCCAGAAGGGCAGCGTCCTCGTCCAACAGCTCGGGCAGCAGATCGCCGATCTCGAAGCGCCGGCCGCGATACTTGATCGCGACCAGGGCAACGTGGCGCGTAGGGGTGACCTCGGCCATCAGCTGACCGCGTCCTGGATCAGGTAGCCGGCATATCCGGCGATCACCAGCTCGCGGACGCTCTCGCCCGTCCGGACGCGCTCGCCGCCGCGGAGGCCGATATCCGCATCGGGGCGCGAACCCGCGACCTTGTCGCCCCACTGTGCGGTGGCCGCGAAGGTCAGGTCGGGAGCCCGGAACGAGAAGTTCCGGTTGCGGTGGATGAACGAGGCATGATTGCCCCAGACCTGCGACAGCGCGGCCGGCTGCCCCTTGCGTGCCGTGTTCAGCCGCGACTGGCCGACGATGATGTCTTCCAGCTCCAGCAGGTCGGCCACCGCCCGGCGCGTGGCCACCGCCTCGTCGCCGGAATTGGCATTGATCGCCTTCGCGATCTTCGGGTGCCGCCGCAGCTTGGACCACACCTTCTGGCCCAAGACGCCGATGTTCGGCCGCACCAGGCAGGCGTCGAGACCGGTGAGGATGTCATCGACCGGATCGCTCGTCGGATCGTCCCAGCGATCGGCCGCGGTGGCGAGCTGGATCTTGTTGCCGACCGGATAGACAGCCGGGTTGAACAGGAGCCTGGCCGCGCGGACCTCCCGCCCGAGGGCGATGTAGTCCGCCAGCCGCTCGGTCGCATGGGTCCGCGGGTCGTAGCCCACGGTGGCGCCGATATCGATGTCTTCCTGGGGGATCGGGTCCTCCAGGCCATAGTCATCGACCGAGCCGTCGCGCTCCTCCGCGCGGAACTCGATCTCATTGGTGCGGCCGGTACGGCCGACCTTGGTGTCGGTGGTCGAGAAGGACTCGTCGACCGGGTATTCCCACCACTTGAACAGCCGCGACGGCACGGTCGCGCGCGGCAGCACCTGGTCGGCGATGTACGCCTGGTTGCGGTAGCCCACCGCCACGGCGGTGAGCTTCGGATCGATGGGAAACGGCGCCTGAATGGCCATGGGACCTCTCTTGGGGTTAGGCGGCGACGCCGCGATCGATGAGGACGGAGCCGATGTCGCCGAGGACGCCGGTCGCCATCGCCTTACCGATGACGCGGTTGCCGGCGGCGGCGATCACCGCCCGGCCCTGGGCGTCGGCGGTGAGATCGTCGCCGCGGGTCACGGGGCCGCCATACTCGACCTCCGCAACACCGGTCAGGACGACGTCGCAGGACAGGCCGGCGGCGCTGGCGCCGAGCATGTCGACCACGCCGATCGACTTGTCGGCCGCTGCGGTCGCCAGGGCGACCGTGTCGTCGTCGGCGCCGAACTTGACGATGCGATAGCCAGCGAAGGCCGCGGCGGCGAAGAAGGTCTTGATCAGGCCATGGTTACGCACGGCGGGCCTCCCCGTTGGTGGTGACGTGGTCGACCGCCGCCGCAAAGCTGACGGTGTGGCCCAGCTGCGCCCGCTCGGCCTGGTACTTGGCCGCCCGATCGGCGATCTGCTGGGCGTTCTCCTCGGCCGGCCGGCCGGCGGATTCGGCGACCTCGCCGAACGCGACGGTGGGCGCCAGGCGGGAGAGGAACCGGCGGAAGTAGCCAGCCGGCGTCTCCTTCTCGTCGCCGGCGGCGAAGGCCACCGTCTCGCCGTCGTCCAGATGCGCCAGGAAGGCGGCGACCTCGGCCTTGTGGCCGGCCGGAACCCGATTCTGGGCGACCAGGCTGTCGATGAATGCCGCGTCGGCTGCTTTGCGCCGCTCGGTCTCCTGCGCGGCGAAAGCGGCGAGCTGCCGGTCCTTGGCCTCGTTCTCCTGGCGCAGCCGTTCCAGCTCCGCCTTGTCCGCATCGGACATCGGTGTCTCCGTGATGGTGGTGGTGTCGGTGGTGGCGGCGGCCGGCGCCGCGTAGGCGACCCGGCTGGCCGCTGGGTCGTCGGACTTGGCCGCCTCCTCCGCGAGAAAGTCCAAGTCCCAGGTCGGGATCACCTGGTCGGCCGTTTCCAGCCCTTCCTTGCCAATCAGCCAATCCCGGATGCGGCGGAGGATGCTGGCGACAGTCCGCTCCGCCCACGCAAATTCGACGGTCCCGCCCTCGTCCTCGGCCGCGAACCGCACCGGCTGCAGCCCCTCGACCGCCGGCGGATGGGCGCCGAGGAAGCCGACGTGCTTGAGGTACCAGACGCCGGGCACGGGGTTGCCCTTCGCCTCCGGGCGATAGAAGCAAGCCGAGACGTTCTGGTAGCGGCCGTCATTGACGATCTGGGCGAAGGCGGCCTCGACCCGCTCGGGCACCACCCGCAGTGTGTTGCCGTCGGCTTCGACCCTGCCGACCCAGCCCCAGGCCGGATCCTCGATCTTGGGATGGCCGATGACCAGCGGCGCCGGCCGGATAGTCGGGTTGTAGGCGGCGGCGGAAGCCGCGAGATCCTCCGCCGTGATCGTGACGCGGGCGCCGCTGGCATCCGTGCGAGTGCCGGCGCGGAAGGCGTCGAAGGGGTCGAGCGGGGCGTTGGGCACAGGAACCTCGATCGGTGCGGGATCGAGGGCTGTGATAGGTTGAACGGCCCTGGTGTACGGTGACCCAATCGTTGGGGCAGAGCGCCCCTCCTGGACGTTCTCAGGCTGGCATCACACGAGGGCTATGTCCATTGCGCGTAGGATCGACGCTAACGGGGGGCTAACGGGGGCAAGACAGGCAACGGCAGCTGCCCTGGCCCATGGACGTGGCGGATCTGGACAGGCTTCCGGTACGCGCTGCCCCGATGGACTGTGATACGATCAGAATCGGGATACTCCATTATGGGCATCTAGCTGCTCCATTGCCGACCGACAATCGAGGTCCAAATGCTACGAAATCTTCGTGTTGACGGATTTAGATCTCTACAGGATTTTGAATTGTATCTTCGAGAAGATGTCAATGTTCTTGTTGGTCCAAATGGCGCCGGAAAAACCAATATACTGGCATTCTTTGAGTTGCTTTCACTCCTGACGCAGGAGACTGTTAGCGATTCGTTGCTAAGATTGGGCGGAGTTGGAGCGAATTTTTCAATAAGAACTTCTGGGAAACAGCGAAGACCGATAAGCTTTTTCGCTTCTGGCGAAACCACGTACAATGACCTTGCATCTCGACCACAGTCAGAAAGGAGAGTATTTTACGAGATTGAGGCTAGTATCGTTGTTGATTCTGATTCAGGATTTATATACTTCGAGAAGCAAGCTCTTAGATTAAGGCTCGTTGCGCTCGAACCCGATTTGCCAGACCTTTTCATAGACAGACCTGCCTGGGATCTTGAAATCCTCCATGACGGCACGCTGAGCCCCTATTCAGAGGTAAAAATCCCTTTCATGGATCAAGATAAATTAGATATCAGAACTACATTTGCTTTACGCAATCGGAAAGACGAGGATGATATTCAACGTGTTATCAGGACAGAACTGCAGAGAGAGGAGCCGATAGCGAGATTATTCCCACAATTTGCAGGATCCACCTTTCCTGCCATTAGGGAAATTAGAAGGGATCTGCTTAAAGGGAGAGCTTTCAACATTGTACCGGAACACGTAAAGAGGAGAGAGGATCTATCTACAGCACCCGGCGTCCATCATGATGGAAGCGGCCTAAGCGCAACTCTTCTGCTGTTGTACAGACTCTCACGACGAAGTGAACAGCCAAGGCCATCGCGACTGTACACTCACAGATCAGTAGCCGCAGGAAGCT
Source organism: Inquilinus sp. NPDC058860 (assembly GCF_042743185.1). Classification (NCBI taxonomy): domain Bacteria; kingdom Pseudomonadati; phylum Pseudomonadota; class Alphaproteobacteria; order Rhodospirillales; family Rhodospirillaceae; genus Inquilinus; species Inquilinus sp. NPDC058860. The sequence continues at coordinate 26,396 of NZ_JBHYMS010000042.1, forward strand.
ATTTCACGGCAGGAGCATTTGGTAGAATTGTCGAATTATTAACAATGATCAACCCAGATATTCAAAATATTGAAGTAACAGTAGATAACGATCTTAATTATATAAAAGTGATGATTGTCGTTTGTGGCGAAGGTGGGAGGCAGATTCGAATTCCATTGCAGCAGATATCAGATGGATTTTCCAAATGGCTTGCATTTGTTACCATAACGCAGACTAATAGTGAGTTGTTTGCCATCGAGGAACCCGAGAACTTCCTTCATCCACACCTTCAGAGACTAGTGTTAGAGGTGATACGGAACGGCCGCGTAGTTCCGCGACGACCAACGTTTGCGATGATCACGACTCATAGCGAAACGCTGATAAATTCGGCCAGACCAGAAGAGCTGATAATTGTTTCTCTATCCGAAGGCAGAACAACCGCGCGAAGAGTCGATGATCCGGGAGCTATCCAGGAAGAGATAAATAGCACAGGCTTTGGTTTGAGCTTCTTCTATACCTCGGAGTCTCTTTAAATGCCGAAACCAGCATTCATTGTTGATGGTCACCTTGAGTTTTCGATATTGCAGGCAATCTGCAAGGACTCTCCTCTTCGCAGATTAAATACTAACGGAGATTCTGTAGTAGTAAGCAAAATGGCCGAAAAGGCTGCTCCAGTTATTCGTTTGCTGGGAAATAGATATTACCCCGTCTATATAGTGAGTGATAGAGAAGATCGGGAAGAATCATGCGAAGCTATGGAAGCACAATATCTGAGCGAACTGAAGCTAAGAGGAATTGATATAACTCAAATAAAAATAGTTTTTTGTGACCGAATGATTGAGAATTGGATTATTGCTGATGTTGAGATGATTCGTGGTGAGTATGGCGATTGCGTTTCGGCTGGCGAAACCGAGGGTTGCGACGGGAAAACCAAGCTGCGTCAGATTATGAGCGGTGCGCAAGAACGCTACAGCGAAACCGTGCATGGTCTGCGGCTTTTCAAGAGATGCAACCCTGCGCGCATAGCGGAAAACAGCCCAAGTTTCCGAAAGCTCGTTCTTGCTTTAGAGGATCGATGCGAGTGGTTAGCGCGACACGGAGTTTTCTGTGCCAGTCTGGTAGACAGACAAGCCTAGCCGCGACACGATATCCAAGCTACGCTTTGGATGCTGCCACGACTGAGCCGCACCGCCCGGCATCGTTAAGGCGTGGGGCAGGCCGGGGGGCGGGTTCCCGGCCATAGTCATGGGCGCTGATAGAGCAGCACCCCAGTGCGCTGGCGATCGAGATAGGAAACCGTGTCAGGCGGAAACGCTGTGGCACCGCCCCATCCCTGCTCCATCCAGCCGAACGTCGCGATTCCGCCCTTGCGCCCGTCCATTTCGAACCGGCGGATGTAGCGCCGGCGCAGGCGCCATTTCGGCGCGGCGTCCTTCGGAGCGATGTTCTGCCAATCCACCCAGATCTCATCAGGATCGAGGACGGCCATCGCGAGGGCAAGGATCTGCCGGTGGCGATCGAACTTGGTGACCTTCAGCTCGCCCCGGCTGTCGCGGAACAGCTCGTCCGAAAGCGTGATCCGCGACCCGCTCGGGTCGCGCCATACTACAGGCTGCTCTATGTCCGCGCCGAAGGGGCGAAGGAACTGCCTCACATAGTCTTCCTCGGGTAGCCCATCCGGCAATGATGCGACGCCGGGGTCACGCGGCACCGGCATGGGCGGAGGTGGTGACGCGGGCGCAGGCATGTCCGGCGGGGGCAGCGGCTTTCGCAGCTCGGGCGGGGTGACTCCCCGCAGCCAAGAGTCGCCTGGATTGTACCCAAATCCGGTGTCGATGCCTTTCGGCGTCCAGACCGTTTCGAAGGAACCGTCCGGAGCGCGGACCTCGCGCGGCTCCATCTCGATCTCGGGCGGTTCGAGGGTGACCTTCAGGCCGAAGCGCTTGAGATCCCGCTCTGAGAGGCTCTGGGCGTGGCACCGGCAGTTCCACCCGTTGGGCGGCCAGTGGGTGCGCCACCAGGGATCATCGATCGGCAGGATGATGTCGTGCCAGGCGTAATGTTCCGGTCTGGTTCGCGCATCGTGGACATCGACATAGCGGGCATAGGGCCTGGTCGCCTTCAACCGCTGCGCCTGCTGCCACCGGCCGGAGCTGTAGGCCATCCGCGAGTTGGTCTCGAAGATTACGCGGCTGCGCCAGTTGCGGCTGCCGTGGTAGCCCCAGCCGTGCTTGGCGACGATCCGGTCGAAGTCCGCGCGAAAGGTCTCCAACGTGCCCCCGGTCGAGATCGCGCTGTCTAGCGCCTCCCGGAAGTCGGAGAGCAGGGCGCCCGAAGTGGCGCCGGCGACCGTGAAGGCGCGGGTGTGCGCCTGGTGCATCAGGTCCGACCAGCCGTTGGTCGGCAGGTTCACCTTGCTGCGGAAATAGTCGATCGCCTCGGTGAAGTGGACCGGGGTCGCCGAGACCGGAACCGCTTCACCGGCCATCGAGCTGGTCGCCCATGCCGGTCAGCGCCGAGAGCGCCAGGCTGTCGCGCAGCAGCTCGGCCAGGCCGTCGATCGGCATGGTCGACTCCATGCGCGCCAGGCGCGCGGCGAACTGCACCGGGGTTTCGCGGAGGCGGATGGACTCGTCCAGCTCGGCCTTGATCGCGTCGATCATCTGGTCCAGCGCCGGGCCGGCCGCCTCCTCGACCTGGTCGACCAGGTGGTCAGCCGGATCGGGGGCCGGATCGCGCTCGGCCGGCGTGGCGAAGGCGGCCGGCGGGGGCGCGCCGCCCAGCGCCGGCGCCAGCTGTGGCTCCGGCCGGCCGACGAAGAACCACCGGCCCTTGGCCTGGTCGATGAACTCGGCCTCAGCGTCCTCCGGCTCGTAGCCGGCCCGGCGCATCTTCTCGACATACTCCACCGCGGCCGACCGCGCGTCGGTCTCGGCCTTGTCTGTCTCCGCGTTCTCCTTGCGGTTCTCCGGCCGCGGGCGCCAGACGGTCGGCGGCGCCGCGTCCGGAAAGTTGGCCTCCGCCATCCAGGAAAGCAGCTGACCGTTGAGCGTGGCCGACAGCTCGTCGCAATCGCCGTCGCAGAGATCCTCGCGGACCTCGTTGTGAGTCTGACTGGCCGCCCGGCTGCCGGCTTGGCCGACATTGGTCGAGAGGGTCTCGCCGAGCACCGCCTCCGAGACCTGCTCGTCCAAATAGCGGCAGAATCCCTCATAGGTGTTAACGCCGGCGCCTTTGGCGGCGTCCAGCAGCTCGATCAGCGTGCCCTCGGGAACGGCGATGGCGCCGTCCTGGCCCAGGCCGATCAGTTGCTTGAGCAGGTCCTTGGTGTCTTCGCCGGGACCGGCGGTGCCCTTGATAAAGGGCATGCCGAACCGCTCGCAGAACTTCGCCCAGAACTGCAGCGAATTGCGCTTGAAGAAGATCGGCCAAAACAAGCGATGGCCGAGGCCGAGGCCATAGGGATCGAAGCTAGTGCCGAACCGATGCACCAGGAACTTGCGCGGGGGCAGCGCGATGCCGTCGAGCTGGTTTTCCGGGGTCAGGAGCCGCAGCTCCCAATCCCGGTTGAACACGAAGCGGCGCGGGTCGCGGGCCTTGGCCTCGACCGGCACGGCGAAGCCGTCCCGCATCTCCCAGATCAGCTCGGAGACCGCATAGCCCTTGAGCTGGGCGTCCAGCAGGTCGAGGCACAGTTTGTCGAAGGACAGCCCCCATTCGCCGTCGAGGACGCGCTCCGCCAGCTTGGCCGCCTGCTTGTCGGCGCGCCGCGGCCCGCCCGGCGTCACCGACCAGTCGCGAGCCACCACCGCCCGCTTGCGCTTGTCCAGCACGGCGCCGGCGCGCGGGTCGCGCGCCAGATCCTCGTACAGCTTGAGACCCTTGCCCACGCTGCGCTGGGCCAGGATGTCATCCTGTGGCCGGAGGGTGTCGCCCCAGCCGAGAATGGTGATGTCCAGCTTCGCGGTCGCGATCTCGCCGGTGCGGGTGACGGCCGGCGCTGTGGCGGGGGTGTCGGTCATGGCAGCTGGAATCCGTTGTGGATCTGCTCATAGGGCATCGGCCGCGGGCCGGCGCGCTGGATGCCGGCCGTCATGCGCATGCGCTTGATGGCCAGCACCCACAGCATTTCGAGGGCGTCCGGCCCGTCGTCATGGTCGGCCTTCGGATAGTGGCGGAGCTGGTCGAGCAGCACCGTCTGCGACGGATGGAACCGGATCAGGCCGTTGGCGACGTGCGGCTGCAGGCTCTCGATACGCAGCGCCTTGTCCGACTTCGTCATGATCGGCACGGCCGGCACGGGCACGCCCCGCTCCGCCGAGCGGCGCACCAGCTCTGTCCGGAAGAACTCCTGGAACTGGATCGCTTCGACTCCCCAGACCAGGCAGCGATGCTCGCGCTGCAGGGCTATGACGTCTTCGATGATCCTGTCCGGCAGCCGCCGGGCGATCCGGGCCTCGACCACGTCGAGGATGCCGGTCTCCCGATTGAGGCCGCCGACCAGGAGGGCCGACGGATCGCGCCCGCGGTTCTGCTTGCCCAGGGACGGATCGCAGGCCCCGAACATCATCCAGTGCCCGAGACGATTGACCCAGAACGTCACCTTGCCGAACAGCGCATCCTCGCTGCTGACCGGGTCGTTCTGATACTCGCAATCGAACGGGCCGACCTTGATGCGGACCCGGATCTTCATCAACTTGACGAAGGGCTGGACGGCCGGCCACAGCACCTCGGCGCCGGCGTCCATCTGCTCCCGGTTCGCGGCATAGAAGGCGTCCGCCGCCGCCTCGTCCTCATTGCGGAGGACTTCCTCCCACCGCTCCCACAGGTCCATCCGGTCGGGCCAGCGGCCGATCGCGCGGAACACCGTCGCCCGCCACAGCGGGTTCCGCAGCTTCCGGGCCAGCACCGCGTCATAGTGCAGGATGGTGCCGACATAGATGATGTCCATGGACCCGTCCGGCGGACCCAGCGGCTCGACGGCCTTGTCGATCCACGCTTCGAGCTTGTCGCGCTGCTCGGGCGACCGGACGTTCTCGTCGTTCTCCAGATCGTCCAGCCAGCACAGGTCCGGCCGGTAGGCGCCATGGCGCACACCGCGCAGCCGCTTGCCGCTGCCGAACGCCTGCACCTTCCCGCCCGGCCAGGCGGCCAGCGTTTAGGGCAGCGATGTCTGCGGTCGGCATGCAGTCGTAGTGGGCTTGCGCCGACTTGCCCTGGCCCTTCTCCGAATAGGTCTCGTACAGCCAGGGCGGATCGGCGAGCAACACGCTGTAGCCGAACATTTGTAGGGAACCGAAGGGCCAACCATCCCAGGTGGCCGACTTCGCGAGGCCGCGGCTTGAATCAGCCATGGCACCCCCTATCTAATGCGCACGACCATCTAGGAGTATATTCACAATGATCCGTTTCACTGGTCTGTACGTGCCTCCCGGCCACTATGGTGATCTCGGGACCTATTACCGCTTCGAGTGCGATAGCGAGGGCGGCGTGACCACCATCCTCGCGCACGAGGATGATCTTGAAGATGGCTGCGAGCTGCCCAGTCATCTCGACGCGCGGGCCGCTGGGGCGCTTGCGATCCAAAGCTGCGGTGCTCGCCTGGAGGCCGCGTTTCGAGACGCAATCACCGAGGGGAGCCGGTACTGCGACGGACAGGTTCTCGTCCGGCTCAGGCACCTGGACCCGAGCCAGGTCGTCTGATCCAGTGCGAGGGAACGGCGCGTAGGAGGGCCTATGCACGGAGTCTCCTCCTCATCACCTTCAGCGCCTCGATAACCTTCGAGGCGTCTGCAACAGCCAGCATGTCGGGTTCAGGGATCACGTCTTCGGCAAGGCCGAGGACGCGGCGGATCATTGAACGCAGTGACGCCTCCGACTTCTCACGAGAGGCATCGCGCCAGAGCGCGCGGATCAGGCGGCCGGTCGAGGTGCGGCCGGTGCGGAGGTCGGCGCCACCCGTCCAGCCGAGCCGGACGAATTCTCGGATGACGTTCCCGAGCTGGACCTCGTTGAGGTCGGCGGCGCTGTCGCGACCGGTCACCCGGCGCAGCACGGCCCGGTAGGTCTCGTCGTCCAGCCCGAGCTGCTTCTTGGCGACGTGGACCTTGGCGATGGCGGAGGCACGGCTCACGGCCGCACCTCGATCTCGCCCCACGCTTCGCGGAGCAGCTGCTCGAACTCGGCCCGGATGCGATCGGCATGGAACTTCGTTGGGGCGACGACGATCTGCAGCTCGCCCTGCCGCTCCAGCCGGAGCGGCCGGAACCAGGTCGACCACTTCTTGATGCCGACCTGATCGACGAGGCCGCCGAAGGGATGGGCTCCCGTGTCCGGCTCCGGTGCCACCGCGGAATCGGTTGCCTCCTCCGCCGGGACATAGTCGCGCCAGCGCTCCTCACCGAGGAAGGTCGAGGCCATCCAGTTAAATTTCGGGTCGGCCTTCGCCGCCCGTCGCTCGGCGGCATAGGCGGTGGCAGCCGCGGTCAGCTCCTCCGCGGTCACGGTGCCGGCCTTGATGAGGGCGTTGAACAGCTTCCGCGCCCGCTCTCGCGGGTTCGGCCGCCGCGGAGGATAGACGGCCCAAAAGGCATCGAAAACAGGATCGTCAGGAGGCTTGCGGGGCATCGGTCGACTCCGTCACCGAGACGGACGTGCCGGCCGCCAGCGACGTCAGCACGTCATCGCGGACCAGCACGAAGCCGTTCGGGATCTCAGGGGTGGGTAGCTGCGGCCGGGCGGGCGCCGGCAGGCCGCGAATGGCGTTATTGAAGGTGATGGCGATATCCGGCCGGGCGATGCCGGCGCGCTCAAGGCACTCGACGACACCGAGGATCAGCCACCGGGCGTCGTCCGCCGTGAACCGCAATTCAGGCACCGGGCGCGCCTGCGTCTGCTCCCGGCGCAGACCGGCGACGATGCGGAAGATCGTCTCCTTCGCCGCCGCCTTCGAGCTGCGGGACGGGCCGTGGGCTTCCTGGAAGATCCGGTTGAGCCGGAACAGGAACAGGGCAAGCTCGGTGTTGTTCATTGCTCGGCGCCTCTATCGGTCGCCGGCATCGGCGTGATCAGCCCGGCGGCGCGCTAGGCGTCGCCAAGTGGCAAACTCCTCTCGCGCCTCTTGCCGGCCACCGATGAAGGACAGCGCCTTGCGGAGGTCCGCGCCGCACCGCGAGAAGGCGGCGGCCAGGTCATCTCGGCTGCAGCGCTTGAGCAGGCAGGCCAGCTGGGATCCCTTACCTTGGCCGGCTCGCAACAAGGCGCGGTCGATCTCGGCGGGGCTGATAGGTGCAGGACGGCGAGCCATGGTCGCTCCTATTGGCCGCGCCGCTCCGCCAAGTCGGCGGAGAGGACGAAGGCCGGTTCGTCGAAGTTCAGTGGGACGCGACGGAGGATCTCCAGCGCGCGGCTGTGGTGCGGCTGCCGGCGCAGGTAGCCGCGCTCGATCAGCCTGGTGATGAGCCGATGGATTGCGCCCTTCGAGCGAAGGTCCAACTCGTCGGCCAGCTCCTGGTACGACGGGCAGACCCCCGATTGGTCCATCAGCTCCTGGATGACGCGCATGCAATCGGCCTGATTCGGGGTCAGGCCAATCCCGGCCGATGCCGGGTCGAGGGCGAGGTCAGCCACGGCGCCGCTCCACCGGCACCGGGCCAGAGCCATGGGGATTGAAGCCGTCGTCCTCGTCCTTCTCCCGCGCCAGGAAGGCGTCGACCTCACTGTCGGTCATGAAGCGCCAAGCGCCGACCGCCTTGATCGGGGCTTTCAAGCGGGTCTGGCAGACCTCAAGGAAAGCGATCGGGTCAGCCGGGTCCGCGATCGGCGGCAGGTACTGCAGGTTCGGGATCTCGATCGTCACTTCCTCGCCGGCCGTGCCGACCAGGAACAGGCGGACTCTGGCGCGGACGCCTTCGGGCAGGATCATCGTCATGGGGCGCCTCAATTGGGGGTGCCCAGGCCCACGAAATGCGGGCCGTAGAGCACGAGGGACAGGAGAGCGATCAGGATCAGGGTCTCGGCGACGAACTGCCGGGTGACCACGCGGACGCCGTGCAGCCAGTAGGCATGCCAAGCGAGGCCGCCGACGAGACCCGATAGACCGGCCAGCCAGACGGCCAGGATCACGAGGCCGGTGTTCATGGCCGCGCTCCCCGCCGGCTCAGCCAGGCGGCAGCGAGCGCATGCATCTGCCGCCCGATCGGCATCCTCACCGAGCGTCCGTCCAGGATCGCCTGGGCGATCCGGTCGGCCGTGCCGTCGTCGATCACGGTCGCGACCTCTCCTTCGGGAGTGACATCGACGATGCCGGACAGAGTCTCGTTGCCATGCGTCGCCGTCACGGCGTAGCGGTTGTCGCGCAGCTGCCGATAGGTCTGGACGGTCCCGCGCACGGTGCCGTGGCCAGCCAGCTCGAAGCTGACCTCGCGGCCGATGAGGCGCGCCGTCACGGCACGATCCCCGCGGCTTCGAGGCGACGGGCCAGGTCGAGCGTCTTCTCCGACACCGCGACCGTCGGCCGGCTTTCGAGTGCGACGGCCTCGACCTCCATGATGCCGAGCAGCTCGATCATCCGCTTCACCTCGGCCTCGCTGAGCGGCTGGCGGGAGCTGAGGCGGGTGTCGAGCTTGCGCCGCATCGAATGCAGCTCGCGGGACAAGGGCGACAGCAACTTAACCACGGGAACTCTCCTCCTGGGGTTTGTTGAGGCAGGTTTGGCAGGCGCGCCAATGGGCGGCGGCGTGCGGGGCGTGGGTGGGACAGGGGCCGAGCGCCAGGCGGCAGCGGTCCCGCTGCACGCGCTCGGCCAGGAAGGGACACTCGACCTGGTCCAGGGCGGCCAGCACCGCCGCCTCGAACCGGCTGGTGTCGGAGGCCGGGTACTTGCCCGAGAGGGCCAGGGACACCGCGGTGCGGCTGCGGCCGATGGCGTCGGCGACGGCCCGGATGCTGCCGCGGCGGGATGCCTCGGCGCGCAGCAGCGCCACCACAGCGGGGTCAACCGGCCTGGACATCGGCGGTCACCACGCGGGCCAGGTTGCGGTCGAAGATCGACCCGTCCCGCCGCACCAGGGGGCTGGCGGGACCGGTGTCGCGGACCAGGCGATAGCGCTTCTGCCCAGGGTTCGGATGGGCGGCGACCCTGACGCGGCCGGTCAGCGGCACGAGATAGCCAACGGCGACCAGTCGGGCGACGTACCGGCGTATCGAGTTTTCCAGCGCCCTCCGATCGCTGTCCGGCTGCGCGACGGCCGCGGCAAGGTCGGCGCGGCAGAACTTGCCGAGCTGCCGCATGGCGGCCCAGATCCGGTTCCGAGCCGTGGCATCCCAGACGCCCCCGGTGCTGCACGGGGCTGCCACCAGCATCAGCGGCTCGGCGTCCTCGGAACGGCCGCGCTCGGTCAGCCGGTAGCACCCCTCCGAAGCGCGCTCGATCAGTCCGGCGGCATAGGCACGCCGCAGGTCGTTGCAGGCGTCGCGGTAGCTCTTTCCCAGCAGGTCGGGCAGTTCGTCGATGTGGACGCAGGTGCCGGGCGCGGCCAAGGCTTCCAGAAGCGCGTGCATCACGACACCACCACCGGCGCGCCGGTCTCACGGCTATGCAGCAGCACCTGGCCGCGCATCGCGTCGACACCAACGGCCGCTCCGGCCTGGCGCAGGCCGAAGCGCTCGATGGCCGCCACCGCCTCCTTCAACTCGCGGATGTAGCCGCCGCTGGCCCGGTGCGTGAAGGCCACCAAGTCATCCTTGACCTCGACCTCGCTGATGCCGGCGATCACCGCTCGGACATCGTCCAGCGTCAGCGGCTTGAACTCGACCTTCTGACTGATGCGCGACGCCACCATGGGATAGCGGTCCAGCCGCTTCCTGATCCGGTCCATGCCCACCAGGATGGTCGGGATCTCCAGGTGGTCCGTGATATCGCGGATGCCCTCGACCACGTCCCGGCCGGCGGCGACGGCGTGGTCGGCCTCGTCGATCAGCATCACGGTGGTGGCGTGCCCCATGCGCGCCGCCTGTGCCTGGCGGGCCGTCAGCGCCGCCACGACCGCGTCGAACAGCTTCGCCGTGTCGCGCGTCTGCGCGGGTCGACCGGTGGCGGCGGCGTAGATGTCCCGAAGGCACCAGCTGTGCGTCCACCCCTGCTTGGCGCGGACGTGGATCGCCTTGTTCTGGACGCCCCACCACACGGCCGTTCCCGTCTTGCCGAGGCCGGGTTCGCCGTCCACCAGCATCAGGCAGCTTTCGGATGCGCCTCGGTTCTTGAGCGCTTCGAAGGCGCCCAACCATTCCGTGACATTGGAGACTCTCGGGATAAACGCGGGCTTCATCAGGCGGCCTCTCTGCACAGGGTTTTCAGCGCCTCGACATCGATCGAGCAGGCGTCGAGCAGCAGCAGGAAGTGAGGGTCGGCCAGGCGCGGCTTCAGCCACGCCAGGTCGGTGGACGTCGCCTGGCCGGGATTGACGGCCAGCCAGGCGGCGAACTGGTGATCGGTGCCGAAGATCGGGCGGGCGGGAGCCTCCGCGGCGTTAGCGGCAGCCGGGGTCGGCGCGCCGCTAACGGTCTCCAGCGCGTCCAACTGCCGCCGGGCGGCGTTCAGGAAGAACTCGTCCACCGTCGTGCGGGAGGCGTGCTCGATCAGCGCGGGGCCGCCGTTCAGCTCGGCCTCGACAACGGCCAGATCGCGGTTCAGGCGGTCGCGCCGGCCCTTGGTGCGGATCTGCTGCTCCCGCTCGGCGCGGGTCAGCGCCGGCATGAACGGCACCTTGTTGCCGTCCAGCTTGGCGACGCCGATCAGGCGCCCGGCCTGGTCGCGGACCCAGACCTGACTGGCGTCGTGCAGGTCGAACCCGACCTGGACGGTCTCGCCATGGTGATGCTCCAGGTCCCGCAGGAAGTAGATGTTGGTCCACAGCTCGACCTGACCGCGCCGGGCGACGCGCTCGACGGTCGGGCGGAACAGATCCGCCGCCTCCTCTGGCGCCAGCCGGTCGATCATCGTGTCGGGCTGGTCGCGGAGCAGCCTCTCCCACCGATCGAGCGGAGACATGCCCAGCTCGCTATGGCGGCGCCCGTTGTAGGCGGCGACCTGTGCGCCGACATACTCCCGGAAGTCGTCGAAGGACATCAGCAGCCGGGACCGGCCGATCATCTTGATGTCGGCGCGGGTCAGCTTGTGGACGCGGTGCTTCGCCTCCTCGTCCATCTTCGCGCCGATATAGGTCGGCAGCTCTCTCGCGGCCCGGACCAGGCAGGATTGGTGGACACGCTCGAACAACCGCTCGCTCGCATCGACCTCCACGGCCCACGCGACGACATCCTCCATGCCGGCCTCCCACGAAAAAGCCCGCCGCGGCGAGGCCGGGCGGGCGCAACTGTTCGACTGTGCCTGGATTATGCGGCGCGATGCGGCATCGCGTCAAGAACAAAAAGGGAACATATGGCCGCTGCCCACCTCAACCCGTCATGGCGAGCCCCGTAGGGGCGTGGCCATCCAGCGACACCGGCCTCGATCCGCCGCACCGGCTCCAGCCTGAACTCCCGGCTGAAAGCTGTTTTCCCTGTCTCACCGCCGGGATCCACTCCAGGCCGGCCAGCCGACTGACGCTTCGCGCCCGGAGCGGCTTCGTCAGCCGGCCGATGCGGCGGTGAAGACCGCCAGCTGGGCGGCGAAGGCCCGCTTGTAGGCTGGCCGCGCTTCGCCGCGGGCGACATAGGCGGAGAGGTTCGGATGGGCCTCCAGCAGATCCGATCCCTGCAGCCGGCGCAGCACCGTCACCATCAGCAGGTCGCCGGCGCTGAACGCGCCGTCGAGCCACTCGGCATCGCCGAGGCGGCGGGACAGGTGGCCCAGCCGTGTCCGGATGCTGTCCTCGAGGAAGCGCAGGCGCTGCTCGTACCAGGGCTCGTCGCGCTCGAGGATCCTGGCGAGGGCGCGGTCGAAGATCGGCGGCTCCACCGTGTCGAGCGCGGCGAACATCCACGCGATCGCGCGCGCCCGGGCATTCGCGTCGTCCGGCAGCAGGCCCCCATGGCGCTCGGCGATATGCAGCACGATCGCCCCCGACTCGAACAGGGCGAGGTCGCCGTCCTCATAGGTCGGGATCTGCCCGAACGGATGCAGCGCGAGATGCGCGGGCTCCTTCATCGCCTCGAACGAAAGCAGACGGACGTCGTAAGGCCGGCCCGCCTCTTCCAGCGCCCAGCGGACCCGCATGTCGCGTGCCAGCCCCTTGCCGCGGTCGGGCGAGCGTTCAAAGGCGGTGATCATGGCCGTCATCGTCGGTCTCCTGAGACTGTCTGTCTTGAAGACGATCGGCTGAACGGGAGACCGACACCGCAGGCGCGGCAATCCGCTCGGATGGCTTCAGCGGCTCTGCCGGCAGTCCATCGGCCGCCTGTCGTCGCCCCCACCCTCAACCCGTCGTGGCGAGCCCCGTGGGGGTACCAACGACGCTGGCCCGAATCGTCATGCCGTTTTGCCGGTTGCGGGTGGTGGGAGAAATGATCTTCCACCAACACCGGCGATTCAGCTTGTCACAACTAATTCGCATTTGCAGATAAATAGGATTCACTTACCCTCGATGAGAATGGTGTCCGGCCAAGGCCACCATCCGGCGCAACGATCGCCTCCATACGTCGACGCTGCATCAGAAGGGGGAGAACCATGGCTGGCGAGATAACTCTTGAATAGCTGGACTGACTGGCAATGACGCGGCGATCGATCATCGTGCTGATCACTGCTCTTGTCCTGGCAATCGGGGGCTGGGTGGCCATCGATAGCCACAATGTTGCGGCGGGTTGCAGGGCGGCCCCGGGCAGCGAGATCCTGTCTCGCCTCGACGAAGCGGTCTCGGCATCGAACCTGGCTCCCCGATCCCTCTGGAAGGAGGTCGCGCCCGAGCCCGGCGGTCCTTCCTACGACCGCATCACCGATGCATGGGATGTCGCCTTCAAGCTCATCGGAAACGATGGCGAGCCGATCGGCCGATACTTCGGCATCATCAAGTGCAGCGGCATGGGAGGCGTAGAGTTCTCCATCGATCAGAGCTTCAAGGCCCCGCGCCCGTAGTTGGAAATCCGGATGGAGTGGACCCCTGTGGTGAGACAGGGGGAAAAATCGGGACAGTTCTCTGAGAAGGAGAACCGATCTCCGAGCGGAAGAGCCGGGAGTTCAAGCTGCAGGCGACGCGTCCGATCAGCCGGACCGAACCGGTTAATTCGGATCGCGGCAGGGACGCCCATTGCTGAGCGCCCCCCGCACAGATCCGTAGTTCAAAATTAAGGTCTGACCGGTCGCGTCTTCACAGCACGCGGACGCGTCTGCCGATCGTCGGATGGCTCAGCCGCAATGCCCGTGCGGCGGCGCCCGGCGTTCCCGTCCGCGCCACAGCGAGAAAAATTCGGACATCGCTCCAATCCATTCACCGCCACCCACATAATTGAACGGAGAATCTGCATTTCTGTAGGTTTTCAGTCAAAGTTGAACGGCTTAAATGCTCGTCCATGACACATGCAACAATGATAGTGACCTGCAGCGGCGGCACATACTTCGATCGCGACTACTATGTGTCGACGTTCACCTGCCATTGGCGCTCGCGTGCTGGCAGCGGCATGGACTGGAAAGCGCCGCCGCCTTCTTCCCCCGCGACGCCGATGCAGTGGATGTCTCCGTGGGGATCTACCGGTTTCGCGATGAGGCCGCGCTGCACGCGGCGCTCGCATCCGCCGAGACAGAGGCGGTGATGGCGGACGTCCCCCGCTTCACGGACGCGACCGTGTCCCGCTGCATCGGCATCCCGCTCTGACCGCGCCGGCCGTCGCGTCGGGTGGGGGCGGCCGCAAACGAACATCGACAGACTGACTCCCTTCCGCATTCAAAGGACAAGCACGATGGAATTTTGTGATCACAAGGTATTCGTCGTCGGCGGCAGCCGCGGCATAGGTGCCGCGATCGTGCGGCGCTTTTCCGCAGCCGGCGCAACGGTCGTGTTCACCTATGCCGCCTCGGCGGATGCGGCCACCCAGCTCGCCACCGAAACCGGCGCGCAGGCGCTTCGGGCGGATGCCGGCGAACGCGAAGAGCTCATCGCGGCGATCCGCGATGCCGGGCCGATTGACATATTCGTCTACAATGCCGGTCTGCTGGTCTTCGGCGATCCGCTGACGCTCGCCGCCGACGACGTCGAACGGATGATCGACGTCAACGTCAACGGTGCCTATTTCGGCAGTGTCGAAGCGTCGCGCTCGATGCCCGACGGGGGGCGTATAATCGTCATCGGATCCGACACCGCCGACAATATGCCGTTCACCGGGCTCTCGGCCTATGTGATGACCAAGGCGGCGGTGCAGGGCATGGCGCGCGGGTTGTCGCGCGACATGGGCCCGCGCGACATCACGGTCAACGTGGTCCAGCCCGGCCCGACCGACACCGACATGAACCCGGCCGAGGGCCCGCGGGCGGCTTCCATGCTCGGGCCGATGTCCATCAAGCGCTACGGCACCGCTGACGAAGTGGCGAGCCTGACGCTCTATCTCGCCGGCCCGCAGGCGCGCGGGATCACGGGCGCCATGCACACGATCGACGGCGGCTTCGCCGCCTGAGCCGCCTATCCCAGAACTTGGGATCGATTGCCGCCCGATCGGTGCTCGCTTCGGATCAATGGGTAATTCGGGACAGCGCATAAATTCCACAGTTCGGCGACTTGTGGAGTGGACCTGGAGTGGATCCCTGGAGTGAGACAGGGAAAATAGGAACAGTTCTCCGAGAAGGAGAACCGATGTCCAAGCGGGAGAGCCAACGCGTTACCTCCTGTCGGAGATCACCCGTTCCCCAGGCTGCCCAGCAGGCCTTCGAGGCCGCCCTGGTCGAGCTCCTGCTTCGCCGGCTGCACCGTCGGGATGGTGGCCGCAGGCGGCACCAGCACCTTCGGCGCGCCCGAAGGCGTGACGGTCGGGGCGATCGCGGCCGGGGTCCCGCCGCCCGGTCCCGCGGTGGCGACCGCGGCGGGCAGCGAGTCGTCGACGCCCAGGAGCGGCCTGGCCGGCCTGCCGCGCTCGGCCTCGACCATGAAGTCGTGCCAGATCTTCGCCGGCAGGCTGCCGCCGGTCACCTTGTCCATCGGCGTGCCGTCGTCATTGCCGACCCAGACGCCGACCACATAATCGGCGGTGAAGCCGATGAACCAGGCGTCGCGGTAGCCCTGGCTGGTGCCGCTCTTGCCCGCCGAAGGCCGGTCCAGCCGGGCGCTGCGGCCGGTGCCGATGGTCATGGTGGCGCCCAGCATCCGGTTGATCGCCTCGACATGCCAGGGCAGCACCGCCTCGCCCGGGCCGCCGCCGAAGCGGGTGTAGAGCGCGGCCTCGCCCGGCGGGCCGATGCGCTCCACGCCGTAGGGCCAGACGCCGTTGCCGCTGTTGGCCAGCGCGGCATAGGCCGATGTCAGCTCCAGCAGGTTGACCTCGCTGGTGCCCAGCGCCAGCGACAGCTCCGGCCGCAGCGGCGAAGCGATGCCGAGCCGGCGGGCCAGCTCGATGGTCCGGTTGATGCCGGCGCGCTGCAGCATGCGCACCGCGGCGGTGTTGTAGGATTTGGCCAGCGCCTCGCGCGCCGTCACCTCGCCGTGGAACTTGCCGTCGTAGTTGCCGGGCGACCAGTTCTTGATCGTGATCGGCGCGTCCAGCACCAGGCTGTCCGGCGTCAGCCCCTGCTCCACCGCCGCCAGATAGGCGAACATCTTGAAGGAGGAGCCGGGCTGGCGCTGCGCCGTCACCGCGCGGTTGAACTGGCTCTGGCTGTAGCCGCGGCCGCCGACCATGGCGACCACGGCGCCGTCCGGCCGCATCGCCACCAGCGCCGCCTGGCTGGCGCCGACCTTGCCGCCATCCTCCGCCATGCGGCCATCGACGATGCTCTCGGCCGCCCGCTGCAGCGACGGCACCAGCGTGGTCTCGACCCTGAGCGCCGGGGCGGCGGTGTTGACGAAATCCGGCACCTGGTCGGCGACCCAGTCGGCGAAGTAGCGGCTGCCCGAGCCGCCGCCCGGCCGGCGCGGCGGCACCGGCGGCTGGTCGTCGGCGGCCGCCCGTTCCTTCTCGGTGACGAAGCCGGCGTCGACCATCGCCGACAGCACCACGTCGGCGCGCTGCCGCGCCGCCTCGGGGTTGCGGTCCGGCGCATAGCGCGACGGCGCCTTCAGGAGGCCGGCCAGCATCGCCGACTGCTCCAGGTTCACCTCCATCGCCGGCACGCCGAAATAGGCGCGGGCGGCGGCGTCGATGCCGTAGGTGCCGGAGCCGAAATAGACCCGGTTGAGATAGGCGGTCAGGATCTGGTCCTTGGAGAAGTTCATCTCCAGCCACACCGCCAGGATCGCCTCCTGGATCTTGCGACGGACCGTGCGCTCCGGCGTCAGGAACAGGTTCTTGGCCGCCTGCTGGGTGATGGTGGAGCCGCCCTGCACCGCGCGGCCGGCCTGCCAGTTCACCCACAGCGCCCGCGCGATGCCGATCGGGTCGAGCCCGTAATGGTGGTAGAAGCGGCGGTCCTCGATCGCCAGCACCGCCTCGGTCAGGTGCTTCGGCAGGGCCGAGGCCTGGACCATGTCGCCGGTCATGTCGCCGTAGCGGGCGATCTGGCCGCCGTCGTCGGCGACCACGGTGATGGCGGTGCGCCGCTCCGGCATCGCCACCTGGCGGATGTCGGGCAGGTCGTAGGCGAAATAGGCGACGACGACGCCGAGCGCGATCACGCCCCAGATCGACAGCACCGCGCCCCACTTCGCCACGCCCCACAGCCAGTGCCGGCGGCCGGCGTGCTTGCGCGGCTTTTGAGTCGATTTCGGACGGCGCGGCGGGGGCTTGCCGGCGGACGTGCTCGTCCGGGAGCGGCCACCGGTGGCGCGCAGGGCTGGTCTACCGGAGGAGCGGGTCGGCATAATGCTGAACTTATCTCGCGAGAATCCCGCAATATCAAGACGGAATGCGGCGGAATTCAGGAATCGGCTGAAGCTGTTGCGCCACGGTGACGGGATAAATTTTCCAACAACAAAATTTCACTTGCATCAGGGGGGCACCGACCGTATTTGACGCCTCGGAACGTATTCGCACGTGCCCCGGCCCGCCCGGTCGAACCAAACTTCGAACCGGTGGGCACAGCAACGACGTCACGCGTCTCCTCGGTCTGTCCGGCTTCGGCCGGCTGGGTTGAAGAGAAGTTTTTCGGTTGCAGGTGCGGAGAGGGTTCCTCTTCCGTGATTGTCTGGACGGTTTTACCGGGTGGCGCCCTTGGCGTCGTCCCGCGATCCCGTCTCTGCGATCCGGATCCGCATGTGCCGCCGGGTTTCGTCGCCGGTGAGCAGAGGCGGGCGCCTCAGGCAACGGTTTGGTTTGAACTGGCTTGCCGTGAGGGATCAGTCCCCATGAACACCAAGATTGCCTCCTTCCTGGAAGAGCGACGTCCGGAAACGCCTTGCCTCGTGCTCGACCTGGACGTGGTCGCCGGCAACTACCAGGCGCTGGCCGCCGCCATGCCCGACAGCCGCATCTTCTACGCGGTGAAGGCGAACCCGGCGCCGGAGATCCTGTCGCTCCTGGCCGCGCTGGGCTCGTGCTTCGACACCGCCAGCGTCGTCGAGATCCGCGACGCCCTGGCCGCCGGCGCCACCCCGGACCGCATCTCCTTCGGCAACACCATCAAGAAGCGGGGCGACATCGCCACCGCCTATGCGCTGGGCGTGCGCCTGTTCGCCTTCGACAGCGAGGCGGAGCTGCGCAAGATCGCCGAGGTCGCGCCGGGCGCCCGCGTGTTCTGCCGCATCCTGACCTCGGGCGAGGGCGCCGAGTGGCCGCTGTCGCGCAAGTTCGGCTGCGAGCCGTCGATGGCGCGCGAGCTGCTGGCGATGGCGCCGGGCCTGGGCCTCGACGCCTATGGCGTGTCGTTCCATGTCGGGTCGCAGCAGCGCGACACCGGCGCCTGGGACCAGGCGCTGGAGTCGGCCGCATCGATCTTCCGCGACCTGGCGGCCAAGGGCATCGAGCTGAAGATGGTCAATCTCGGCGGCGGCTTCCCGACCCGGTACCTCAAGGAGGTGCCGACGCCGGAGGCCTATGGCCGCGCCATCGACAGCAGCCTGCGCCAGCATTTCGGCAACCGCCTGCCCGAGACCATCATCGAGCCGGGCCGCGGCATGGTCGGCAATGCCGGGGTGATCCAGACCGAGGTCGTGCTGATCTCGAACAAATCGGCGAACGACAACACCCGCTGGGTCTATCTCGACATCGGCAAGTTCGGCGGCCTGGCCGAGACCATGGACGAGGCGATCCGCTACCCGATCAGCACGGCGCATGACGGCGACGCGGCCGAGCCGGCGATCCTGGCCGGCCCGACCTGCGACAGCGCCGACGTGCTGTACGAGAAGACGCCCTACCCGATGCCGGTTTCGCTCGCGATCGGCGACAAGGTGCTGATCCACGGCACCGGCGCCTACACGACGACCTATTCGGCGGTCGCCTTCAACGGCTTCGCCCCCCTCAAGGCCTATTACATCTGAACCTCATACGGGTGGGGATCGGGTTCATGGACATCATGCGGGAGCGGCCGCGCCACGCGGCCGCCATCGAGGGTCTCGTCGTCGACTGCTTCGGCGAGGGGCGCTTCGGCAAGACCGTCTACCGGCTGCGCGACGGGGTGCGGCCGAACAACGAGCTCGGCCTGGTGGCGCTGGAGGACGGCGAGCTGGTCGGCACGCTGCGCTTCTGGCCGATCCATGTCGGCGGGGTCGGCGAGACCATCCTGCTCGGCCCGCTCGCGGTCGCCGAGGGGCTGCGGTCGAGCGGCATCGGCTCGCGGCTGATGCGGGCCGGGCTGTCGCGCGCCGCGGCCTTCGGCTACCGCAGCGTGATCCTGGTCGGCGACGAGCCGTACTACCGCCGCTTCGGCTTCCGCCGCGACCTGACCCTCGGCCTGATGCTGCCGGGCCCGGTCGACTACGACCGGCTGCTGGGCCTCGAGCTGGTGCCCGGCGCCCTGGCCGACGCCCGCGGCATGATCGGCCGCGCCGACGGCCTGCCGGTGCGCTACGAGATGGCGGAAGCGGTCGCCTGAAGCTCGCTTCGTAGGTTGGGTTCGCGACCGCGAACCCAACATCGGGCCGCCCAAACAAGTGTTGGGTTCGCGTGCCGCGAACCCAACCTACGTCCGATCGCGCATCGCCACATAATGCCCGTACAGCGCCAGGCTGGCGGCGACGGTGGCGTTGAGCGATTCGACCGCGCCGCTGGTCGGGATCGCCAGCCGCCGCACCGCCAGGCCCGACGGCAAGCCCAGCCCCTCCTCGCCCAGCACCAGGCGCAGGTCGCGCGGCCAGGCGAGGCCCGACAGGTCCTCGCCCTGCCCGTCCAGCGCCAGGAGCGGCCCCGCCGCCTGCGCCAGCCCGGCCCAGGCCGGGCCGCGGCGCAGCTCCAGCGCGAACTGCGCGTTCGAGGCGGCGCGCAGGCATTTCGGATGGAACGGATGCGCCGCGTCGGCCAGCAGGATGACGCGGGACACGGCGAAGGCGGCGGCGCTGCGCAGCAGGGCGCCAAGATTGCTGGGATCGCCGAGGGCGCAGACCAGCTCCAGCCCCTCGGGCGGCCGGGCCAGGTCGATCGCCGCCATCTCCGGCACCACCCCGACCAGGATCGGCAGGCCGGTGCCGGAGACGTCGAGCCGGTCGAACAGCGTCCGGCCGAGCCGGATCCGCTCCAGCTCGGACGGCGCCGGCAGATCCTCGGCGCCGGGCGGCAGCAGCACGGATTCGAACCGGTCCGGATGCTGCGCCAGCGCCTCGCGCACGGTCTTGCGCCCGGCCAGCAGGAAGCGGCGGTGCTTGCGCAGGCCGCGGCTCTCCAGCAGCGCCGCCCACAGCTTGGCGCGCGGATTGTCCAGGCTCTCGATGACGCGCTCGGCCATACGAGGCCTTACTTGATCTCGAACACCGCCTCGACCTCGACGGCGCAACCGAGCGGCAGCTGGGCCACGCCGACCGCGGCGCGGGCGTGCTTGCCGGCCTCGCCGAACGCCTCGGCCATCAGGTCGGAGGCGCCGTTGACCACCTTCGGCTGGTCGGTGAAGTCCGGCGTCGAGTTGACGAAGCCGCCCAGCTTGACCACCCGGGCGATGCGGTCGAGGTCGCCGCCCAGCGCCGCCTTGGCGGCGGCCAGAATGTTGATGGCGCAGATCCGGGCGCAGGCATAGCCCTCCTCGACCGTGAACTCGGCGCCGAGCTTGCCGGTATGGCTGATCTTGCCGTCGACGAAGGGCACCTGGCCGGAGATGTAGAGCATGGTGCCCGAGATCACGGAGGGGACGTAGTTCGCCGCCGGCGCCGCGACGTTCGGAAGGGTGACGCCCTTCTCCTGCAGCCGCGCCTCGATGCTTCCTGCCATGGGTCGGTTCCCGCTCGCTTGAGTGACTCGAAGGCCGCACCATAGCCAGCGCCGCCCGGCCGCGAAAGCCCGGCCCCGACCCGCTTCGGCCGAAGCGCGACGGATCATGCCGCAGCCGGAACAGATCCCCGCTTCCCTCTGAGTCACTCTAGGCTCAAGGCCGGACACAGGCCCGTGCAGGGAGTCGTTGACGGCGTCATGATTTCATGACGTTATTATTACAGTCAGGCTACAATACTGTGGCAGCCGCCATGTCATGGCCCGGCTATCGACTTGTATTCACCTTGACAAGGACTGCGTTGCACAACACAGTCCCGCCCGGATTCAGGGATTTTGTTAAAATCCACCAAACAAGCAGATGAACATCGGGGGTTGTGACATGAAGGCGTCGTGGACATCCGTGCTGTCGATTTCGGCCCTGGCGCTCGTCGCCTCCGCCGCGAGGGCCGAGCCGTCGGCCGAGCTGATCGCCGCGGCCAAGGCCGAGGGCGAGCTGACCACCATCGCCCTGCCCCATGACTGGTGCGGCTACGGCGGCATCATCGACAGCTTCAAGGCCAAGTACGGCCTGAAGGTGAACGAGCTGAACCCCGACGCCGGCTCGGGCGACGAGATCGAAGCGATCAAGGCCAACAAAGGAAACAAGGGCCCCCAAGCCCCCGACGTGATCGATGTCGGCCTGTCCTTCGGCCCGTCCGCCAAGGCCGAAGGCCTGATCGCGCCCTACAAGGTGTCGACCTGGGATTCGATCCCGGACAGCGCCAAGGACCCGGAGGGCTACTGGTACGGCGACTATTACGGCGTGCTGGCCTTCGAGGTGAACAAGGACATCGTCAGCAAGATCCCGGCCGACTGGAAGGACCTGCTGGCCTCCGACTACGCCAACTCCGTCGCCCTCGCCGGCGACCCGCGCACCTCGAACCAGGCGATCCTGGCCGTCCTGGCCGCCGGCCTGTCGACCGAGAAGGACGCCGCCAAGGCCGCCGAGGCCGGGCTGAAGTTCTTCGGCGACCTGAACAAGGCCGGCAACTTCGTGCCGACCATCGGCAAGGCCGCATCGGTGGCCCAGGGCGCCACCCCGATTGTGATCCGCTGGGACTACAACGCGCTCGGTGACCGCGACACGCTGAAGGGCAACCCGGAGATCGAGGTGGTGGTGCCGAAGTCGGGCGTCGTCGCCGGCGTCTATGTCCAGGCGATCAGCGCCTTCGCGCCGCATCCGAACGCCGCCAAGCTGTGGATGGAGCACCTGTATTCGGATGAGGGCCAGATCGGCTACCTGAAGGGCTACTGCCATCCGATCCGGTTCCAGAACCTGGCCGACACCAAGAAGATCCCCGAGGATCTGCTGAAGGCCCTGCCGCCGGCCGAGTCTTATGCCGTGGCGGTGTTCCCGAGCCTCGACGACCAGAACAAGGCCAAGGAGATCATCACCAAGCAGTGGGACTCCGTGGTCGGCGCCAACGTCAAGTAACGCCGAGCGACGCGCTTGAGGCCGCGCCGTCCCCTGCCCTACGCTAGGGTCGGGGGAGGGCGCGGCCTCTCGCGTCTTTCGTCCCCGCGGCAGGTTTCCGTCAGCAGGCGCCGATGACCCAGGCCACGATCGCAGCCCCCCTCGCCGCGCCGGCCAAGCCCGGCAAGCTCTCCTGGGCCTGGCTCGGGGTAGCGCCCTTCTTCCTGTTCGCCCTTTTGTTCCTGGTGCTGCCGACCGTCTATCTGCTGGTCGGCAGCTTCCAGACGCCGGACGGGTCGTTCACCTTCGACAACGTCGCCAACCTGTTCCAGCAGTCGATCGTCGACGCGTACTGGATATCGATCCGGGTCAGCCTCGCCTCCGCCCTGCTCGGCGCCCTGATCGGATTCTTCCTGGCCTATGCCGTGGTGATGGGCGGGCTGCCGGGCTGGATTCGGCCGACGCTGATGACCTTCTGCGGCGTCGCCTCGAACTTCGCCGGCGTGCCGCTGGCCTTCGCCTTCATCGCCACCCTCGGGCGGCTCGGCCTGGTGACGATCCTGTTCGACACCTTCGTCAGCCCCGTGCTGGGCTTCCGGCTGTACCAGACCGGCTTCAACCTGCTGAGCTTCTGGGGCCTGACGCTGACCTATCTGTACTTCCAGATCCCGCTGATGGTGCTGATCCTGGCGCCGGCGCTGGACGGGCTGAAGAAGGAGTGGCGCGAGGCCTCTTCCATCCTCGGCGCCTCGACCTCGCAGTACTGGCGCATGGTGGCGCTGCCGATCCTGTGGCCCAGCATCGTCGGCACCACCCTCCTGCTGTTCGCCAACGCCTTCGGCGCCATCGCCACGGCCTACGCGCTGACCGGCAGCTCGCTCAACATCGTGCCGATCCTGCTCTACGCCCAGATCCGCGGCGACGTGCTGCACAACCCCAATCTCGGCTACGCCCTGGCGCTCGGCATGATCCTGATCACCGGCCTGTCCAACGGTCTCTACATGATCCTGCGCGCCCGCAGCGAACGGTGGCTGCGATGAAGCAGAACCGCATCGGCGCCTGGATCGCCCTGATCATCGGCGCGCTGTACTTCATCGTGCCGCTGATCGGCACGCTGGAGTTCTCGCTGCGCATGCGGCGCGGCGAATACAGCCTCGACGCCTACCGCATCGTGCTGGGCGACCCCGGCTTTCAGGCCAGCTTCCTGTATTCCTGCGTGCTGGCGCTGGCGACCATCGCGGTCGGGGTGCTGCTGGTGGTGCCGACTGCCTATTGGGTGCGGCTGCGCCTGCCGCGGCTGCGTCCGGTCATCGAGTTCATCACTCTTCTGCCTCTTGTGATCCCGGCGATCGTGCTGGTGTTCGGTTACATCCAGCTGTTCAACACCTCCTCGATCCTGCCGCTGCTGGGCAGCGAGCGCGGCACCGACCTGCTGCTGACCTTCGGCTACGTCACCCTGGCGCTGCCCTACATGTACCGCGCGGTCGACACCGGGCTGCAGGCGATCGACGTCCGCACCCTGACCGAGGCGGCCGAGTGCCTGGGCGCCGGCCGGGCCCGGATCCTGTTCCGGGTGATCCTGCCGAATGTCCGCTCGGCGGTGCTGAGCGGCGCCTTCCTGACCTTCGCCATCGTCATCGGCGAGTTCACCTTCGCCAGCCTGCTGAACCGGCCGGCCTTCGGCCCCTATCTGCAGCTGGTCGGCGCCAACCGGGCCTATGAGCCGGCGGCGCTGGCGATCATCGCCTTCGTCGTCACCTGGGCCTGCATGGGCCTGCTGCAGATCTTCGGCCGCGGCCGCCGCGGCTCCTCGGCGGCCACACGATGAACCATTCGACCGCATTCGCGCCCCAAGGGTCGGCGCTGCACGCAGGTGAAGCGATGGACACGGACTTCCTCGAGATCAGCGGCCTGCGCAAGGCCTATGGCCAGAACACCGTGGTCCATGATTTCGACCTGGCGGTGAAGCGCGGCGAATTCATCTCCTTCCTCGGCCCCTCCGGCTGCGGCAAGACCACGACCTTGCGCATGGTGGCGGGGTTCGAGATCCCGACCGGCGGGTCCATCCGCGTCGACGGCCGCGACGTCACCCGGCTGCGCCCCAATCAGCGCAATGTCGGCATGGTGTTCCAGGCCTACGCCCTGTTCCCGAACATGACGGTGGCGGACAACGTCGCCTTCGGCCTGAAGGTGGCGAAGAAGCCGGCCGCCGAGATCGCCGGCCGGGTCAAGGAGATGCTGGAACTGATCAAGCTGCCGCACCTGGCCGACCGCTACCCCTACCAGCTGTCCGGCGGGCAGCAGCAGCGCGTCGCCCTGGCCCGCGCACTGGCCAACAAGCCGAAGGTGCTGCTGCTGGACGAGCCGCTGTCGGCCCTGGACGCCAAGATCCGGGTGTCGCTGCGCGGCGAGATCAAGGCGCTGCAGCGCGACCTGGGCATCACCACCATCTTCGTCACCCACGACCAGGAAGAAGCCCTGTCGATGTCGGACCGGATCGTGGTGATGAACGAGGGTTATGCCGAGCAGGTCGGCACGCCGTTCGAGGTCTACAACTATCCGCGCACCCGCTTCGTCGCCTCCTTCGTCGGCACGCTGAACATCCTGCGCGCCCAGGTGACCGACGCCGCCCAGGGCCGGATCCGGATCGACGGGCAGGACATCGTCGCCGCCCGCGGCGTCGCCGACGGCAAGGACGGCGAGGTGCGGTCCGTGGCGCTGCGGCCGGAGGCGATCGCCCTGGCCGGGTCGGCCGAGGACCGCGGCGCCGACCGCAACCGGATGCAGGGCACGATCGAGGATGTGAACTTCCTCGGCGCGGTGGTGCGGGTGCGCGTCCGCTTCCAGGAGAACGCGGTGTCGCTCGACACCTTCAACAGCCCCAGCCTGGCCCCGCCCGAGCGCGGCCAGCCGGTCACCGTCACCTTCGGCCGGGACGACGTGCTGGTGCTGGAAGGCGAACCGGGCTGAGGCGGCGTAGGTTGGGTTCGCGACGCGAACCCAACATCCATCCGCGAGAACCACTGTTGGGTTCGTCAAGAGACGAACCCAACCTACGCTCGGAAGCTCACACCCCGTATTTCGCCAGATCCGGGCGCTTCGCCAGGGCGGTGCGGACGATGGTCTCGACCCGGTCGCGCTCGGCTCCCTGCAGCTCCAGCCGCGGCTGGCGCACCACGGTCGAGGTGCCGCGCACGATCGCCTCTGTCAGCTTGACGTTCTGGACGAAGCGCAGCGACACGTCGAGGTGCAGGAGCGGCATGAACCAGCGGTAGATCTCGAGCGCCTCGGGGATGCGGCCGGCGGCGACCAGCTTGTGGATCGCCACGGTCTCGCGCGGGAAGGCGCAGACCAGGCCGGCGACCCAGCCGACCGCGCCCAGCATCAGGCTTTCCAGCGCCAGGTCGTCGACGCCGGTGAAGATGTCGTAGCGGTCGCCCACCGTGTTCAGGATGTCGGTGATGCGGCGGATGTCGCCCGAGGATTCCTTGATCGCGACGAAGTTCGGCTCGTCCGCCATCTCGGCGAACATCTCCGGCGTGATGTCGACCGAATAGGCGATCGGGTTGTTGTAGACCATGATCGGCAGGCCGGTCGCCCGCGCCACGGTGCGGAAATGCTGGATCGTCTCGCGCCGGTCGGAGACGTAGCGCATCGCCGGCAGCAGCATCAGCCCGTCCATCCCGGCGGCCGCGGCCCGTTCGGCCAGCGCCGCCGCGGCCCGCGTCGAATCCTCGGCCACGGTCAGCAGCACCGGGCGGCCGCCCGCCGCCTCCTTGACCGCGCCGGCGATCGCCATCTTCTCGTCGGCGGTCAGGGTGCTGGCCTCGCCGATCGAGCCGCAGCAGATGATGCCGTCGACCCCGTTCTCGATCTGGAACGCGACATCCGCGCGCACGGCGGCCAGGTCGACCTCCTGCCGCGCGTCCATCTTGGTGGTGATCGCCGTGTAGACCCCGGTCCAGCGCTGCCCCGCCATTGCCTGCATCCCTTGTTTCCCGCCGCCCGATCCGCCTGCGGCCGAGCCAGAATACCGTCTGTATTTAATTTGTCGACACATTCCGCCGGAGCGGAGCGACCTCTTTGAGGAAGCGGGACGAGCCCTTCGGCAAGCGCATTGCACCGCAGCATTTCCTGCAAATCTATGTTGCAGTGCGAAATGGTACGATCATTCCCATCAGGTGCAGAGAGACGAGGCAACGCCCGACGGGCGGCTCGGTCCCGCCCTCTTTGGACCACATTTTACGGGCATTTGACCGGCCCGGCCCATTCGCGGCCGGATCGAATGTCCAGATCAACAGGTGAAGGTTTACGGGAGCGATCCAATGCCTGCCGTCAAGAATGTCCGCTATGTCACCAAGCGCGAGTTGCCGACGGTTGACGACGCGCTGTACGCCGCCGAAGGGCTGACCGCCGACTACGAGGAGCGGCTGCAGGTCGCTGCCGAGCTGAGCGGCCTGTCGCTGGACGAGGTCCGCGCCGCGGCCGACGCCCAGGCGGCGGAGATGGCGAAGAAGTCCACCCTGCGCATCACCTCGACCATCCGGTCGAACACCGGCAGCGCCGTGGTGGTGGAGCGCCGCCGCACCCGCAGCGTGGCGATGCCGCGCTCGCTGACCCTGGCCTGATTTCCGGTATCCGGGCGGCCGCCCCTGCCACGGCCGCCCGTCGCGTTGCCGCCGGCTACCGCATGCCGGCCGGGGCTGCGATCCGCCACAGCGTGGTGCTGCCCCGGACGTCCGGATCATAGGGCGCCGATTCGAAGACGATGCTGCGGCCGTCGGCCGACCAGCCGGGCGCCCCGTCATAGCCGCAATTGACCGTCAGCCGGACGGGCGTGCCGCCCATCGCCGAAATCACGAACAGGTTGGCGTTGTCGAGATCCGGCCCGCCGCCCGAATAGACCAGCCAGGCGCCGCTCGGCGACCAGGACGGATCGGTGTTCGACCGCGCCGGCGCCCTGGTGACGTCGAGCAGACCGCCGCCGGCCGTGTCGATCGTCATCACATCCCATTGATCGGGCTTGATCTGGCGCTGGAAGGCGATCCTGTCGCCGCGCGGCGACCATTGCGGCTGCCGGTCGTCGGCGCCCTGCGTCAGGCGGACCAAGCCGCTGCCGTCGACCCGCATCTTCCACAGCTCGGCCGGCCCCTCCGGATCCGCTTCCCGGTGCGATTCGAACACGATCCACTGGCTGCGGTCGGCCAGCACCGGCGAGATCGACGGCTCCCACGCCAGCAGGCCCGGCCGGTCGGTCAGGCGCTTCGCCGTGCCGCCGGCGGCCGGGACGATGTAGATCTCGTCGCGATCGACCACGTCCGAGGAATAAACGACATTGCCGGCCGCGCTCCAGCACTGGCCGGGCAGGTTGACGCTCTGCGCCCCGCTGCGGGGGCTGAGCGCCCGGGTCGGGGCGCCGCCGGCGGCCGGCACGGTCCACACCACCGACCCGCCGGTGTTGTAGCGGCGCTTGAAATTGGTGAAGGCCAGCGCCGTCCCGTCCGGCGACGGGCAGGGATTCTGCAGGCTGCCGGCCAGCCCGGTGACCGGGATCGGCTTCGCCGCGTCGCCGCGGCAGGTCTGGGCCATCGCCGTGGCCGGGGCGGCCATCAACGTCGCCGTCAGCAGGATCGTGACACGTCTCATGTGGGGTCCCCCGGTTGCGCCGGGCCGCCCCCTCGCGGCCACGGTCCCGGCACTCTCGGCGGGTAGGGATAGGACAACAATCCCCTACGATTGAGGGAGTGACATCCCGGTGCGCGCGCCGCCTTTCCCCTCCGGGATCCGGGCCCATATGATCGCAGGCGTGCCGCTTTCCGGCGCGACCGAGCGGAAGGGTTTGCATTGGATCTCGCGGATGACGCCCTGCGCGACCGGGCCCGCCGGGCCGGTATCGCGCCCGACTGGACCGACGTCACCGGCCAGGCCCGCAGCGTGGCGCCGGAGACGCTGGAACGGCTGCTGGCGCTGATCGGTGCCGACGAGCCGACCGCGTCCGTGCCGCCGCTGGTCACCGGTGTGGTCCATCAGGCGATCCCGCTGCCGCCCGAAGCCGGCACCGGCGCCGCCGTCCTGGTGCTGGAGTCGGGCGACAGGGCCGACATCACCGTCCACCCTGGCGATGACGGGCGCTGCTGGGTGCCGCCGATCGACCGGCCCGGCTATCACCGGCTGCATCTCGGCAACCGCGAGATCACCCTGGCGGTGGCGCCGCCCCGCTGCTTCGGCCTGGACGAGGTTGCCCGCAGCGGCCGGATGTGGGGCCTGGCCGCGCAGATCTACGGCCTGCGGCGGCCGGGCGACGGCGGCATCGGCGACAGCCGCGGCATCGTCGAGCTGACCCGTGCGGCCGGCCGCGCCGGCGCCGACGCGCTGGCGCTGAGCCCGACCCATGCCTTGTTCACGGCCGAGCCGGAGCGCTTCGGCCCCTACTCTCCCTCCAGCCGGTTGTTCCTGAACCCGCTCCTGGCCGACCCCGCCGCGCTGTTCGGCCAGGGCCGGGTCGCCGCCGCGACCCGGACGGCGGGCGTGGCCGAGGCGATGCGGCGATGCGAGGCCGAGGCACTGATCGACTGGCCGGAGGCGGCACGGGCCAAGCAGGCGCTGTTCCGCGCCCTGTTCGATGGTTTCGACGCTTCGGCCGGGGGCCTGGCGGAGGATTTCGCCGGCTTCGTCCGGGCCGGCGGGGCGCTGCTGCAGGACCATGCCCGGTTCGAGGCGCTGCAGGCCGCCCGCCTGGCCGCCGACCCGGCCGATCGCGACTGGCGGCGCTGGCCGGCGGCGCTGCGCGATCCCGCCGGCGCCGCGGTGGCGGAGTTCGCGGCGGCGCAGGACCGCGAGGTCCGCTTCCACCTGTTCCTGCAATGGCTGGCCGACCGCGCCTTCGCCGCCGCCCAGGCCGGGGCCCGGTCGGCCGGCATGCGCATCGGCCTGATCGCAGACCTGGCCGTCGGCATGGACGCCACCGGCAGCCATGCCTGGAGCCGCCCGGCCGACGTGCTGGGCGGCGCCAGCATCGGGTCGCCGCCCGACGCCTTCAACGCCGACGGGCAGAACTGGACGCTGGCCGCCATCTCGCCGCGGGCGATGGTCGAGACCGGCTTCGCCCCGTTCCTGGACACGCTGCGGGCGACGCTGCGCCATGCCGGCGGCATCCGCATCGACCATGTCATGGGGCTGGCCCGGCTGTGGCTGGTGCCGGACGGGATGGCGCCGACCGAGGGCGCGTACCTGACCTATCCGGCCGAGGATCTGCTGCGGCTGGTGGCGCTGGAATCGCACCGCCACCGCGCCGTGGTGATCGGCGAGGACCTGGGCACCCTGCCCTGGGGCTTCGCCGGCCGGCTGGCCGACCATGCCGTGGCCGGCATGCGGGTGCTGTGGTTCGAGCGCGAGGGCGAGGGCTTCAAGCCGGCCGAGCGCTGGGATGCCGGCGCCGTGGCCATGAGCTCGACCCACGACCTGCCGCCGGTGGCCGGCTGGTGGCGCGGCACCGACATCGCGGCGCGGGCGGAGCTCGGCCAGTATGCCGACAGCGGCGCGGCGGAGCGGGCGCGGCGCGCGGCCGACCGTGGGCGGCTGTGGCAGGCTGTCGGCGCCGGCGCGGTGCCGGAGGAGACCGGCCCGGTGGTCGACGCCGCCGTGCGCTTCGTCACCCGCGGCCCGTCGCGGCTGGCGCTGGTGCCGCTGGAGGACGCGCTGGGGCTGGACCGGCAGCCGAACCTGCCCGGCACGATCAACGAGTATCCGAACTGGCGCCGGCGGCTGGACCGCACGGCCGCCGAGGCACTGGCCGACCCCGCCGTGGCCGCGCGCCTCGCCGCGATCCGCCGCGAACGGCAGCGCTGACATCAGCTTCGTAGGTTGGGTTCGCCATCGGCGAGCCCAACATCTCGCCGTGGCGCGATCCAGCCAATGTTGGGTTCGCTTTCGCGAACCCAACCTACAATGCTCACGTGGCCGCGACCTCGATCAGGGTCGGCTTGCTGTCGTCGAAGGCGGCGGCCAGACGCTGCGGCAGGTGGCGCGGGTCGTCGACCGCGGCGTAGCGGCAGCCATAGGTCGCGGCCATGGCGTCGAAGGCCGGCGGGTCGATGTCGACGCCGAGACGCGCGATCCCCGCCTTGTCCATGCCGTAGGCGATCTGGCCCAGGCCGCGGTTGTTCCAGACCACGACCGGCAGGCCGAGGCCGAGATCGGCGGCCGTGCCCAGCTCCTGGCAGGTGAAGCCGAGCCCGTAATCGCCGGCCAGCGCCACCACCTGCGCCCCCGGCCGCGCCAGCTTGGCCCCGATCGCGGCCGGCAGGGCGTAGCCCAGCGTGCCGAAGCCGACCGGGTGCAGCCAGCCGCGCGGCTGCCGCGCCGGGAACACGACGTTGCCGGTATAGGCGATCTGGGTCATGTCAGTGACCACCACGGCGTCGTCGGGCAGGGCGTCGCGCAGCCGGGCCAGGAACGCCAGATGGGCGGGCTTGTCGCCGAACTCCGCCGCGTCGGCGGCCCGGCGCAGCGGCTCCAGCTCGCCGGCCCAGACCGCGCGGCTGCGCAGGTCGGACAACGCCGCCGCCAGCCCCTCCAGCGCCAGCGCCGCGTCGCACAGCAGCGGCACCGCCGGCCGGTGGTCGCGCACCAGCACGTCGGGGTCGATGTCGACCCGGATCAGCGACCCGTTGAAGCGCAGCGGCGACCAGCGGTCGTTCAGCGCCAGCTCGGTGCCGACGGCGAGCACGACATCGGCCTCGCCGACCAGGCGCTGCCCTTCCGCCGTGCCGATGCGGGAGCCGATCGAATGCGGCCCGTCATCCGGCACGATGCCCTTGCCGGCGATCGAGCAGGCGACGACCGCGCCCAGGCTCCCGGCCAGGCGCCGGGCCGCGGCCGCCCCTGCGACGGCACCGCCGCCCAGCAGGATCATCGGCCGCCGCGCCCCGCGTAGCAGCGCGGCCGCCTGCGCCAGCGCCACCGGGTTCGGGGCCGGCAGCGGCAGGGGCGGCAGCGCGCCGGCATCCTCGGAGGCCTCGGCGGTGGCGACGTCGAGCGGCAGCTCGATATAGACCGGCCGTGGCCGGCCCAAGGTCATGCGGGCGAGACTGAGATCGGCCACGGCGCGGGCCTGGGACGGATCGACCACGGTGAGGGCGGAGGCGACCAGCCCCTCCATCGCCAGGCGCTGGTTGCGCATCTCGTGCAGCTCGCCCCGGCCGAGGCCGAGATCGGCGCGGGCGTTGACGGTGGACAGCACCACCATCGGCACGCTGTCGGAATAGGCCTGGCCGATACCGGTGGCGGCGTTGAGCAGGCCGGGGCCGGTGATCAGCACGCAGATCGCCGGCCGGCCGCTGGCCCGGGCATGGCCGTCGGCCATGAAGGCGGCGCCCTGCTCGTGCCGCACGGCGACATGGCGCAGCCCGTTGCGGCCGAGGGCACGGTACAGCTCGAGCGTGTGCACGCCGGGGATGCCGAAGGCGGTGTCGACGCCGCTGCGGGTGAAGGCGTCGATGATCGCCTGGGCGCAGTTGTCCGCCATGAAGTCTCTCCCCGGATCGCGACTCGCTGCCGGAGAGACTGCCGCGTGCCCGCGCCGATGACCACCCCCGCCGCGGTCGGAGCAGGTTCTCGGATCAGGCGGTCGCCTCGGCCAGCCGGCCGGCGGCAGGCCGCTGGCCACGGCCGATCGCCAGCACCATGAAGGCGGTGCCGACGCAGATCACCCCGGCGATCAGGAAGGCCAGGAGATAGCCGTCCATGGCGGTGCGGATCACCCCGGCGCCGAAGGCGGCGGTGGCGGCGCCGACCTGGTGCGACGCGGCGATCCAGCCGAACACCACCGGTGCGTCGTCCTTGCCGAAGGCGTCGTTGGTCAGCTTCAGCGTCGGCGGCACCGTGGCGATCCAGTCGAGGCCGTAGAACACGGCGAAGACCGAGAGCCCGTAGAAGCTGAAGCCGGAGAAGGGCAGGTACACCAGCGACAGGCCGCGCAGCCCGTAATACCAGAACAGCAGCCAGCGGCTGGAGTAGCGGTCGGACAGCCAGCCCGAGGCGGTGGTGCCGATCAGGTCGAAGATCCCCATCGCGGCCAGCAGCCAAGCGCCGGTGGTGACCGGGATGCCCTGGTCGAGGCAGGCGGCGATCAGATGGGTGCCGATCAGCCCGTTGGTGGTCAGGCCGCAGACGAAGAAGCTGCCGGCCAGGAGCCAGAAGTCGCGCTTCTTGCTGGCCCGGCCGAGGATGCGGAAGGCGGTGACGATCGGGTTGCCGGTGGCCCCGGTCGGCGCCGCGCCCGGCGCCTCGCCGAGCCGGCCCAGGCCGACATCCTGCGGCCGCTCGGGCAGCAGCAGGGCGACCAGCGGGATCATCGCGGCGACCACGGCGGCGACCACCCAGGCCACCGGCTGCCAACCATGATCCTCCGCCACCGCGGCCAGGATCGGCAGGAACACGAGCGACCCGGTGGCGGTGCTGGCGGTCAGCAGGCCCATGACCAGGCCGCGCCGCTCGTGGAACCAGCGGTTGACGATGGTGGCGCCGAACACCATGGCGGCGATGCCGCTGCCGAAGCCGACCAGCAGGCCCCAGGTCAGCACCAGCTGCCATTCCTGGGTGATCAGGGTCGAGCCGGACACGGCGGCGGCCAGCAGCGCCAGAGCGAAGATGATCACCGGGCGGATGCCGAAGCGCTGCATCGCCGCCGCGGCGAAGGGCCCCATCAGCCCGTAGAGGAAGATGTTCACGCCGATGGCGAAGGAGATGGTGTCGCGGCTCCAGCCGAAGGACTGCTCCAGCGGCACGATCAGCACGCTGGGCGTGGCCCGGACGCCCGCGGCGGCCAGCAGGACGAAGAAGGCGACCGCGGCCGCGATCCAACCGTAATGCGTGCGGCCCGACACCAGACGGGCGACGAGGGCGGTCATCGGCGGTATCCCTACAGCTCTGGCGGATGGTCGTTGCGACTGGACAACGGCCTCGGCCCGGCCCAAATGTAACCGATCGGTTCGTCGGCTGCACAGACGTACGAACCGATCGGTTACATGTCAAGCCCGAGAGGTGGGATGATGGCAGAGACGAAGGCGACCCGCGAGGCCGCGGCGACGGCGGACGGCGCTGCGCCGAAGCGGGCGCGCGACCGGGTCTTCGCGGTCGCCGACGACCTGTTCTACCGCCAGGGCATCCGCGCGGTCGGGGTCGACGCGATCGCCAAGGAGGCGGGGGTCGCCAAGATCAGCCTGTACCGCGCCTTCCCGTCGAAGGACGACCTGGTCGTGGCCTATCTCGAGGACCGCAACGCCGACTATTGGCGGCGCTGGGACCGGGCCTTCGCCAAGCACGAGGGCGATCCGCGGGCGCAGCTGCGGACGATGATGGAATACCTGGCCGACCGCACCACCGCGCCGGGCTATCGCGGCTGCCCCTTCACCAACGACGCCACCGAGTTCCCAGAGCCGAGCCATCCCGGCCGCCGGGTGGCCGAGGCAAACAAGCGCGAGCTGCGGCAGCGCCTGCTGCGCCTCGCCGAAGCGCTGGGCGCGCCCGACCCGAAGACGCTGGCCGACGGGCTGGTTCTGCTGGTCGAGGGCGCCTATGCGATCAGCCAGACCCTGCCCGGCCGCGACGGCCCCGGCCGGGCGATCGTCTGGGCCGCCGAGGCGCTGGTGGAAGCGCGGCTGGGGCGCGGCCAGGCCGCGCCGGTTGCCGGCAACAGTTTGTAAGAATCTTTCCCTTATCTGCGGTAACAATCCTGATTTCCCCGCGAAGACCAGGGCGAGCCGGCGATCGTTCGGGCGGCTCGATCACGATCTTCAAGAGGAGAGAACGATGGCTTTCCGCAACGCGATCGACGGGGTGAGGACCGGGCCGGTGACCAAGTTTCCGGACCCCGATCCGGATGTGGTCGACCGGGCCAAGAAATGGGGAGAGATCCTGAAGAATCTGCATGACAGCGCGCCGGAGCCCTCCAAGGTCGTCGGCGAGGAGCTGGAGCCGAACCCGGTTCCGCACGAGCAGATCAAGCCCCTGCCATAAAGGAGCGGAGCGCTGGCCGAGGTGCAAGGCCTCGGCCGCATGGATGTAATCCTATCGCCGCTCCAGCCCCAGCCGCTTCAGCTCGGCCTCGCGCCGCGGCGCGTCGGAGGCGAGGAAGAACTCGTCCAGCTGCGGCGGCGCCACCCGGGTGCTGGACAGCATGGCATGGGCCTGGCCGCGGTGGTGGATCTGGTGCTGGAACAGGTGCGACAGGATGGCCGTGACCGTCTCGCGATAGGCGACGCCGTCGCGGCGGTCGATCGGCACCACGCGGTCGAGCCCGGCGCCGTCGAGCCCGTCGCAGAACTGGACCAGGTCGCGGTCCGTCCGGGCCTGGGCCGCGGCCAGATCGACCGCGTCGGGATAGGGGATCGGGTCGATCGGATATGTCCGGCCGGCCCCCTTGAGATCGGCCAAATACGCGCGGTCGACGATCAGGATGTGGTTCAGCGTCCGCCGCAGCGATGGGAAGAAGCCGGTGCGCGGCGCCGCGAACTCCTCCGGCGTCAGCCTGAGGCACGCGGCATGCAGCCGGGCATTGGCCCAGGCGTTGTTGCGGGCCATCTGGCGGAAGTGATCGGCCAGAGACGTCGCCATGCGGTCCTCCCTGTTCATTTTTTCGGTCCGGCCGAAGCCTCTCGACCAAGTCAAGTGGCCTAGTCTGCCGGAGTATGAGAGAATATTGGAATGTCCTGGCGCTTCTTCCAATCGTCGCGATTGCGCTCCGCGGCGCGTTGCTATGCCCGCGAGGTCTGGCCGCGGCTGCAGCAGGATTACGGCACCAGCGAATGCTATACAGCCGATCAGATCCGTGCCGCGGCCCGCCGGGTCGGCCTGCCCGATCGATACCTGCCGATCGGCTATGCTGTCTTCCTGCCGGAAGCGGCATTCGCGGAGTTGGCGGGCTCTGATGCGATCGGAGATCGCGACTCGCTGCGGACCCGGTTCTGGGATCATGCCGATGTCGGCATCGACTCCGAGGGCTCCGACGGCATCGTCTACCCCATTCCGCGCTATCTGGGCGGCGACCTGCTCCGCTGACGGTCTCTGAAAGAATCCGGCCGCGAAAACGTCGCAGCCCGCCCCCATGGCGCGCTTTCGGCCGATGTCCTAGCCTTTGCATCCGGCAGCAACGCAGCGGGCCGGAGCGGCATGATCGAGCGGGAACCCTACAGCTGGCGGCAGGATCCGGCCGTGCCGGCCTTCCCCGATGACCGGCCGGTGATCGTGTTCGACGGCCATTGCGTGCTGTGCTCCGGCTGGGCCCGGTTCATCCTGAAGCACGACACGGCGAAGCGGTTCCGGCTGCTGCCCGCACAATCCCGAACCGGCCGGGCGCTCTATGTCCATCTCGGGCTCGACCCGGAGGATTACGAGACCAACATCCTGCTGGCCGACGGCGTCGCCTGGCTGAAATCGGAGAGCGTGATCCGGACCGCGCTCGGCCTCGGCTTCCCGTGGTCGCTGGCGGCGGCGCTGCTGGTCCTGCCCTTCGGCTGGCGCGAGCGGCTTTACGGCCTTCTGGCCCGCAACCGCTTCCGCCTGTTCGGCCGCCGCGACAGCTGCATGCTGCCGGGGCCGGGACAGGAGGACCGCTTCCTGACATGACCGACGGCCGCCTCCGTATCCTGATCCTGGGCGGTTACGGCACTTTCGGCGGCCGGCTGGCCAAGCTGCTGGCCCACGAGCCCCGGCTGACCCTGCTGATCGCCGGCCGGTCGCAGGCCAAGGCGGAGGCGTTCTGCCGGGCGCTGGGCGGCGCGGCCGAGGCGGTGCCGCGGGCCTTCGACCGCGACGCCGACGTCGCCGCCCGGATCGCCGCCGCCGGGGCCGAGATCGTGGTCGACGCCACCGGCCCGTTCCAGGCCTATGGCGAGGCGCCCTATCGGGTGGTCGAGGCCTGCATCGCCGCCGGCGCCGACTATCTCGACCTGGCCGACGGCGCCGATTTCGTGGCTGGGATCGACCGCTTCGACGCTGCCGCCAGAGCCCGCGGCGTTGCCGTGCTGTCCGGAGTCAGCAGCTTCCCGGTGCTGACCGCGGCGGTGGTCCGGCACCTCGCCCGCGGCCTGGACCACGTGGACAACATCGAAGGCGGCATCGCTCCGTCACCCTACGCCGGGGTCGGGCTGAACGTGATCCGCGCCATCGCCTCCTATGCCGGGCAGGAGGTGCGGCTGACCCGCGACGGCGCCCCCGCCACGGGCCGGGCGCTGATCGAGACGCGGCGCTGGACCATCGCCCCGCCGGGACGGCTGCCGCTGCGCCGCACCCGCTTCTCCCTGGTCGACGTGCCCGATCTGCGGCTGCTGCCGGCGCTGTGGCCGGGGCTGCGCGAGATCTGGATCGGCGCCGGCCCGGTGCCCGTGACCTTGCATCGCGGCCTCAATGCCTTGGCCCGGCTGGTGCGGATCGGATGGATCCCGACGCTGCGGCCGCTGGCGCCGCTGTTCCACGCCGCCATCAACCGGCTGCGCTGGGGCGAGCATCGCGGCGGCATGATCGTCGTCGTCCGGGGACGCGATCCGGCCGGGCAGCCGGTGGAGCGGTCCTGGCACATGCTGGCCGAGGGCGATGACGGGCCGCTGATCCCGTCGATGGCCGCGGCCGCGATGATCCTGCGCCGGCTGCTGGGCCTGCGCCCCGCGCCCGGAGCCCGGGCGGCCACCGAGGAACTGGAGCTGGCGGACTACCAGCCGCTCTTTGCCGGGCGGGCGATCGTCAGCGGCTGCCGCGAGGCGACGGCCGGGACGGCCCGGCAGCCGCTGTACCGCCGCATGCTGGGTGAGGCCTTCGCAGCGCTGCCGGAGCCGGTGCGGGCGATGCACGACCTGTCCGGCGACAAGCGGGCCGCGGGCCGCGCCGAGGTCGAGCGCGGGACCGGCCTGCCGGCCCGGCTGGTGGCGGCGCTGATCGGCTTTCCGGCGGCCGGGCAGGACGTGCCGGTCGAGGTGACCTTCCGCGTCCGGGACGGGGTCGAGACCTGGCGGCGCCGCTTCGCCGGCCGATCCTTCTCCAGCACCCAGCAGGCGGGGCGCGGCCGCTCCGAAGGGCTGCTGGAGGAGCGCTTCGGCCCGGTGCGGGTCGGGCTGGCGCTGGTGCTGGAGGCCGACCGGCTGCGCCTGGTGGTGCGGCGCTGGAGCCTGCTGGGCCTGCCGATGCCGCTGGCCCTGGCCCCCGGCGGCGAGGCCTGGGAGACCGCGGCGGAAGGGCGGTTCCGCTTCCATGTCGAGATCCGCCACCCCTGGGCCGGGCTGATCGTCCGCTATCGCGGCTGGCTGGCGCCGGAAGGCTGACGCGCCAGCCGCAAGACTGCGTCGAAGACCGGATTGCCGTGGCGGCCGATATCCTCCACCACGTTGAAATGGTGCCGGCCCGGCACCGCGATCGGCGTGCGGGCGAGGTTCGGCCAGGCCGTCGCCATCAGCGCCGACTGGCGGTGGAACTCCGCCGTCTCGTCGCCGCCGACCAGGAGCTCCAGCGGCGCGCCCGGCGCCGGCTCTGGCGTCTCGTGCAGGCTCCAGCCCGAAGCCTGCTCCGGTGTCAGGCGGATCAGCTCGTTCATGCTGGTGCGCAGCAGCGGCCGCAGGTCGAACACGCCCGAGATCGACAGGCCGCCGGCGAAGGGCGCGACCGGCAGGCCGCGCACCGCCCAGTCGGTCGCCAGCATCGAAGCCGTGAGGTAGCCGCCGGCGGAATGGCCGCCGACGATCAGGCAGCGCCGCTCGGCCTCGCCCAGCAGGGTGGTCCAGGCGAAGGCGATGGCGCGGCGGCAGCTGTCGGCGATGCCGGCGATCGTGGTCTGCGGGCACAGCGGATAGTTCAGCACCAGGGTGGTGAAGCCGGCCGGCACCAGCGCCGCAGCCGCCCAGGACACCTCGTCCTTGGACGAGGCGCGCCAATAGCCGCCATGGATGAACACCACGGCGCCGCGCGGCCGGTCGGCGCGGAACAGGTCCAGCGTCTCGCGCGGATCCCCGCCATAGGCGACGCCGGCCCGGTGCGGCAGCCGCGCCCTGGCGGCCGCGGCGGTCTCGAGCCAGCGGCCGAAGGTGGCGGCCATGTCCGGCACCGTGACCCGCGGGTTGTACTCCCGCTCGCACCAGTCCGGGTCGTCGTAGCGGAGGGCAGCCATCCCCGTCACTCCGGCAGCACGGCGGTGGCCTCGATCTCGACCAGGGCCTCCCGTTCCACCAGCTCGACCACCCGCATCACCGCCATGGCCGGGTAATGCGCGCCCATCACCTCGCGATAGGCGCGGCCGAGCGGCTTCAGGCTGGCGCGATACGCCTCCATGTCGGTGACGTACCAGGTCAGCCGGGCGATGTGCTGCGGCCCCGCCCCGGCCTCGGCCAGCACCGCCAGGATGTTGCGCAGCGCCTGGGCGATCTGGCCGACCATGCCGTCGGCGAAGCGGCCCTCAGCGTCCCAGCCGATCTGGCCGCCGACGAAGACCACCCGGCCGCGTCCCATCATGCCGTTGGCATAGCCCTTCGGCGCCGGCCAGCCTTCCGGCTGCAGCGTCACCAAGCCGCTGGCGGCGCCCCCCCGGGCCTGATCGATCATGGTCACGTCGCGCATCTCCGCTGATAGGAATCCACCGCGTCCCGGATGTCCGCCGGGATCGGGATCGACGCCGCCTCGTTGATATCCGTGGTCACCAGCACCAGCCGCCCGGCCAGCACCGGCTCACCCTCACGATGGCCGTAGAAGACCAGGCCGATCGAGCTGCGGCCGACCCGCTCGACCAGCAGGGTCAGGCCCAGCACGTCGCCCAGCCGCGCCGGCTTCACGTAGTCGCATTCGGCCCGGACATAGCCCAGCCCGACCCGGCGGCGCTGGATGATGTCGGCATAATCGAGGCCCAGTTCGGCCTCGAACCACGCCTCCACCGCGCCCTGCATCATGGTGAAGTAGCGGGCGAAGAAGACGATGCCGGCAGTGTCGCAATGCTCGAACCGGATGGGCTGCCGGGCGGTGAAGGCCGCGGCCGGCAGGTTGGCGGCGGCCAGCGGGGTGCGACGGGTGTCGTTCATGAGGCCTTCGCAGCGACTTCGGTGGCCATGCGGCGCAGCTGGAAGCGCTGCAGCTTGCCGGTCTCGGTGCGCGGCAGCCTCTCCAGGAACTCGACCGCCCGGGGGTATTTGTAGGGGGCGATCTCGGCCTTCACATGATCCTGCAGCGCCTTGCGGGTCGCGGCGTCGGCCGCGTGGCCCGGCTTCAGCACGACATAGGCCTTCACGATCTGGCCGCGGTCCGGGTCGGGCGCGCCGATGACGCCGCATTCCTGCACCGCGGGGTGGGTCAGGAGCGCGTTCTCCACCTCCGGCCCGGCGATGTTGTAGCCGGAGGAGACGATCATGTCGTCCGACCGTGCCTGGTACCAGAAGTAACCGTCGGCATCGCGGCAATAGGTGTCGCCGGTCAGGTTCCAGCCGTCCTGGACATAGGCGCGCTGGCGGTCGTCGGCGAGGTAGCGGCAGCCGGTCGGGCCGCGCACAGCGAGCCGCCCGGCTTGCCCCGCCGGCACCTCGTTGAAACCGTCGTCGACGATCTTCGCCTCGTAGCCCGGCACCACCGTTCCGGTCGATCCCGGCCGCACCGCGCCGGGGCGGGAGGCGATGAAGATGTGCAGCATCTCGGTGGCGCCGATGCCTTCGGTGATCTCGATGCCGGTGGCGTCGCGCCAGGCCTCGAAGGTGGCGGCGGGCAGCGCTTCGCCGGCCGAGACGCAGCGGCGCAGGCTGGTCAGGTCGCGCCCCGGCCGCTGGGCCAGCATGGCGCGGTAGGCGGTGGGGGCGGTGAAGCAGATGGTCGGACGGAAGCGCTCGATGCCGTCCAGCAGTTCCGGCGGCGACGCGCGCTCCAGCAGCACGGTCGAGGCGCCGGCCCGCATCGGGAACAGCACCAGCCCGCCGAGCCCGAAGGTGAAGGCCAGAGGCGGGCTGCCGATGAAGCGGTCGTCCTCGTTCGGCTGTAGCACCTGGCCGGAATAGGCGTCGCAGATCGCCAGCAGGTCGCGGTGGTTGTGCATCGTGCCCTTCGGCACCCCGGTGGTGCCGGAGGTGAAGCCGATCAGGCAGATATCCTCCGCCGCCGTGTCGATCGGCGCGAACCCGGCCGGCATCGTGTCCATGCGGGCTTCGAGATCGGCCGGAGTGCCGCCGCCGAAGGTCAGGATGTGCCCGAGCACCGGGGCCTGAGCCCGCGCCGCCTCCAGATCCGGCAGCAGCCGGGCATCGCAGATGGCGATGCGAACCCGGGCCTTCTCGATCATGAAGGCCAGCTCCTTGGCGCGCAGCAGCGGCATGGTGGCGACCACCACCGCCCCGGCCTTCAGCGCCGCCAGATAGCTGGCCACCATCATCGGGTTGTTGGCCGAGCGCAGCAGCACCCGGTCGCCCGGCACCAGCCCGACATCCCGCACCAGCACCCGGGCGATCCGGTCCACCCGGTCGAGCAGCTCGGCATAGCTCCATTCGACGCCCGGCGCGATCAGGCAGGGCCGGCCGCCATGCCCTTCGGCGACGTGGCGGTCCAGCAGCTCGGCGACGCAGTTCAGCCGCGCCGGGTATTGCAGCGCCGGCAGGGTGAAGCGGAACTCCGGCCACTGGTCCCGCGGCGGAAGGTTGTCGCGGGCGAAGCTGTCGACATGCGCGCTCTTCGTCTCCATCTCGCCTCTCCGGTTTCTTCTGCCGTCATTCGGTTTCCGCCAGCAGCTGGCGGGCGATGACGATCTTCTGGACCTCGGTGGCGCCCTCGTAGATGCGCAGGGCGCGGATCTCGCGATACAGTTCCTCGACCTTGACGCCGCGGGTGACGCCGAGGCCGCCGAACAGCTGCACCGCCCGGTCGATCACGCGCTGCGCCGCCTCGGTCGCGAACATCTTGGCCATCGCCGCCTCGCGCGTGACCCGCGCGGCGCCGCGGTCCTTGGCCCAGGCGGCGCGATAGATCAGCAGGGCGCTGGCGTCGATCTCGGTCGCCATCTCGGCCAGCGCCACCTGGCTGAGCTGCAGGTCGCCCAGCACCCCGCCGAACATCTTGCGGCCGCGGGCGCGGCCCAGCGCCTCGTCCAGCGCCCGGCGGGCGAAGCCGAGCGCCGCGGCGCCGACGGTGGAGCGGAACACGTCCAGCGTCGCCATGGCGACCTTGAACCCCTCCCCCGCCGCGCCGATCCGGTCGGCCAGCTTCACGCGGCAGCCATCGAAGCGCAGCGTGGCCAGCGGGTGCGGCGCGATCACCTCGATCCGCTCCGCCACCGTCAGCCCGGGTGCGTCGGCCGGCACCAGGAAGGCGGACAGGCCGCGGGCGCCCGGCGCCTCGCCGGTGCGGGCGAAGACGACGTAGTGGTCGGCGATGCCGCCATTGGAGATGAAGGTCTTCTCGCCGTCGATCCGCACCGCGTCCGGCCCGTCCGAGACCGCCGTGGTGCCGGTGGCGGCGACGTCGGAGCCGGCCTCGGGCTCGGACAGAGCGAAGGCGGCGATGGCGCGGCCGTCGCGGACCGGCGGCAGGACCCGGTCCTTCAGCGCATCGCTGCCGAACAGGGTGACCGGGCCGGTGCCCAGCCCCTGCATGGCGAAGGCGAAATCGGCCAGCCCGTCATGCCGGGCCAGGGTCTCGCGGATCAGGCACAGGCTGCGGACGTCCAGCCGCTCCGACACGCCGCCATGGCTGGCCGGCACCGCATGGCGCAGCCAGCCGTCACGTCCCAGCGCCGCCACCAGCCGGCGGCAGGATCCGTCGACATCGCGGTGGTCGACCAGCCCGGGCAGCGTGGCGCCGGCCCAGGCGTCGAGCTCCGCCGCCAGGGCGCGGTGGCGGTCCTCGAAGAAGGGCCAGTCGAGGAAGCTGCGGTCGGGCATCAGTTCCCCTCGAACACCGGCTTCGCCTTGGCGGCGAAGGCCTCGTAGGCGCGGCGGAAGTCCCGGGTCTGCATGCACACCGCCTGGGCCTGGGCCTCGGCCTCGATCGCCTGGTCGACGCCCATGTCCCATTCCTGGTGCAGCATCCGCTTGGTGATGGCATGGGCGAAGGTCGGGCCGTCGGCCAGCGACCGGGCCAAAGCCATGGCCTCCTGCAGCAGCGCCTCGGGCTCGACCAGCCGGTTCAGGAAGCCCCAGCGCTCCGCCTCCGCCCCGTCCATGCTGCGGCCGGTGTACAGCAGCTCCGACGCCCTTCCCTGGCCGATGATGCGGGGCAGGATCGCGCAGGCGCCCATGTCGCAGCCGGCCAGGCCGACGCGGGTGAACAGGAAGGCGGTGCGGCTGCGCGCCGTGCCGAGGCGCAGATCCGACGCCATGGCCAGGATCGCCCCGGCCCCGGCGCAGACGCCGTCCACCGCCGCCACGATCGGCTGCGGGCAGGCGCGCATCGCCTTGACCAGCTCGCCGGTCATGCGGGTGAACTCGAGCAGCCCGGCCATGTCGCGGTCCAGCAGCGGCGCGATGATCTCGAACACGTCGCCGCCGGAGCAGAAATTGCCGCCCGCCCCGGTCACCACCACCGTCTTGATCTCGGTGTCGGCGGCGAGCGCCCGGAACAGCGCCACCAGCTCGGCATAGCTGTCGAAGGTCAGGGGGTTCTTCCGCTCCGGCCGGTTCAGGGTGATGGTGGCCACCTTGCCCTCGACCGACCACAGCACGTGCCGGGCCTGGTAGGCGGAGAGCGGCGGGGCGATGGGGATCTGGCTCATTCCGCCCTCACATCACTTCGCCGCCGGCGACCGGCAGCGCGATGCCGTTGACGCTCGCCGCCTCCGGCCCTGCCAGCCAGGCGACGGCGGCCGCCACCTCCTCCGGCCGGATCAGGCGGCCCTGCGGGTTGCCGCGGATCAGCTCGGCCCGGATCTCGTCCGGGCTGCGGCCGGTCTTGTCCTCGATCCGGGCGACGGCGCCCTGCACCAGATCGGTGTCGGTGTAGCCGGGACAGACGGCGTTGACGGTGACGCCCTTGGTCGCAAACTCGCGGGCCAACGCCCGGGTCAGCCCGATCACGCCATGCTTGGCGGCGCAATAGGCGGCGACATAGGGGAAGCCGGTCAGGCCGGCGATGCTGGCGATGCTGATCACCCGGCCCCAGCCGCGCTCGGCCATTCCCGGAAGCACCAGCCGCGTGGTTTCGTACACCGCGCCGAGGTTGAGGCCGATCATCCGGTCCCACAGCGCCCGGTCGGTGCGGGCGAAGGGCGCGCTTTCTGCCGCCCCGGCATTGTTGACCAGGATGTCGATGGGGCCGTGATCGGCGGCCAGCCGCGCGACGGCGGAGTCGAGCTGCTCCGGCTTCGTCACGTCGGCCACGGCATAGGCACCCGCCTTGCCGGCGGC
The DNA here is from genome assembly GCF_042743185.1 of Inquilinus sp. NPDC058860. Lineage (NCBI taxonomy): Bacteria > Pseudomonadati > Pseudomonadota > Alphaproteobacteria > Rhodospirillales > Rhodospirillaceae > Inquilinus > Inquilinus sp. NPDC058860. The sequence goes on from NZ_JBHYMS010000042.1 coordinate 69,602, forward strand.
GACGGCTGCGGCCAGGCGGGATTCGGTCCGGCCGATCACCGATACCGCCGCACCCCGCGCCACCAGCGCCGCCGCAACCGCGGCGCCGATGCCGCTGCCGCCGCCGGTGACCAGCGCATGCTTGCCCTGCAGTCCGCCCTGATCGGCCATCGCGTCCTCCATGGAGGATAGTTTAAGCTTGAAGCATCTTCGCGGCAAGGTCGTGCTCGGCTTGCCCCTCCACCCGCGCCTTGTGAACAGCCAGTCACAGTATTCGTTTAAAATCGAAATCAATATTTTCATCCACAAGAATCCATTGACTCTCTGAACGCCGGATGTAGAATTCATTCCGATTTCAGCAGATATGCTGGAGTCGATTTTCAGTATGAATATTATATTATGTATATCTGAAATTTTGCCAGATTTGGCAGACCACACCGCCTCCGGACATGACGCCCTCCAGCCTGGCCATTACGGCCGGCCGTTCGGCTTCATTCCGGCGGACCTGAACAGATCCGTGGCTTCGATCAAGACCATACGGTCTGGTCGATCGGATATTTGCACCTGACGCTCAATTTTATTTCACATCCTTCAATCACTCGATAACGGGACAAAGATCATGTCGAACACGAAGAATTTCGTCGACCTGCAGGCCGGCTTCTACAACGCCCTGTCGCAGGGTCTCGGCTATTCGCCCACCGACCCGTTTCAACTCATCCAGCCGTCGCCGCCGCTGACCGGCGGGCAGGAGGGCGACGAGCTGCTGTGGAACTACCTCAACGCCATCCCGCCGGCGTCGCTGACGCAGAACACCACGGTCTCCGGCGGCAACCAGTTCCTGGCCGATTACCAGGCGGTGATGTCGGCGCTGCAGGCAGCGCCGAACAACTTCCAGTCCACCATCGGCGATGCCTGCTTCAACGCCTATCAGAAGGCGCTGGCGGCCGGCGACGTGAAGCCCGGCCCGATGAACTTCCGCAACTGGGCCCTGTACAACGGCACCTGCTCGGGCGTCGCCGTTTCCGGCGCCTCCGCCCTCGCGGCGGCCATGCTGGACCCGATCTTCGCGGCCCAGATGAACGTCCTGCCCTACAAGCCGGCGGGCGCGGAATCGGTCACCTTCGCGCCCGGCTACCAGAAGATGCTGGCGCTGCTGCAGAAGGCGCCCAGCCGGTTCTTCAGCGTCTCGGCCGGCGACTGGAGCACCGACGTCTCCAAGACCTGGACCGGCGGCTCCGACAGCGGCTTCTTCGGCCTGTGGGGCGGCAGCAGCTCGGAATCGACGCTGAGCCAGAAGTTCGCCTCCAGCGCGGTGTCGCTGTCGGCCAGCTTCGCCCATGTGCTGCCGTTCAACGCCACGCCCGGCGACTGGTACAGCTCCTCGGCGCTCGGCCTCGCCTACAACAGCCCGAACGCGGCGCCCTGGAACCCGGCCAACCCGATCAACTGGGACAAGACCTTCGGGCCGCAGGGCAACATGCAGCGCTTCGCCGCGAACCTGCTGATCGTGGACCAGATGGAGGTCGTGGTCACCTCCTCGGCGTCCTACAGCACGCTCGAGCAGACCGAGATCCAGCAGAACTCGAGCAAGGGCCTGTGGCCGTTCTACACCGGCAGCGGCGGCAGCAGCTCGTCCACCAGCGTCTCCTTCGACAGCTCCGGCGAGATGCAGGTCAAGATCACGAGCCAGCCGAACGCCCCGATCATCATCGGCTGCAACGTGCTAGCCGCCTCCGTCTATCTCGGCCACGAGGCGGCGGCCGCGAAGGTGCTGGCCCGCACCTTCTATCCGGACCGCTGACGCACGGCATCGACCGGGGCGCCGCGGCGGCCGGCCCGGGCCGCCGGGGGGCGCCGGGTGTGCCGGCCGCGGCCGGGGGGCCCCCAGGGGGGGGGGTATAAAAAAAGTAGCGGGCCC
>NZ_JBHYMS010000043.1:0-70092 GCF_042743185.1 Inquilinus sp. NPDC058860
ATCTCGGCCGGGGTGAGGCCGTTGCGCAGGGCGGCCCGGATGTGGGGCGGCAGTTCTTCGAGGTGACCGCCGGCGACCAGGGCGGTGAGGGTGACACAGCTGCGGGTGCGCCGGTCCAGGCCGGGACGGTCCCAGACCTCGCCCCAGGTGTACCGGGTGAGGAACTCCTGGAAGTCCCCCGAGAACCCGTCCGCCTGCGCCAGCGCCTGGTCGACGTGCGCGTCGCCGAGCACTTCCCGGCGCACCTTGAGCCCGGCGTCGTACGGATCGGGCCGTTCCTGCGCCGGTACCGAGGGCGCCGGGGCGATCTCGGCGATGGGCGCGGTCTGCGGCGGGGGCGGCGCCATGGCCGGCTGGACGGGCGGCGGCGGCGGATCGAGGCCTGGCTGCTGCTGGCGCCGCTGGTCGCCTTCCTGCTGCTGGTGTTCGTGGCGCCGATCGCCGGCATGTTGTGGCGCGCCGTCGATGACCGCGACCTGGCCCCGGTGATGCCGCGCACCGTCGCCGCCCTGGCCGCCTGGCACGGCGACGGGCTGCCGGGCGAGGAGGCCTTCGCCGCGCTGGCCGCCGACCTGGCGCAGGCGCGGGCCGAGAAGTCCCTGCCGGCCGCCGCCCGCCGGCTGAACTACGACCGCAACGGTTATCGGACGGTCATCACCAACACCGCGCGCAAGCTGCCCGAAGCGCCGAAAGGCAGCTGGCGGGAGACGCTGACGGCCCTCGACCCGGCCTGGGGCAGCCCCGAGATCTGGGGCGCCATCGCCCGCGCCGCCGGGCCGACCACCGATTTCTACCTGCTGGCCGCGCTGGATCTCCGCCGCGACGCCGCCGGGGCGGTCGTGCCCTCCCCGCCCGACGAATCGATCTACCGCAGCGTGTTCCTGCGCACCTTCCTGGTCGCGCTTTCGGTCACCGCGCTGTGCCTCGTGATCGGCTTCCCGGTCGCCTATCTGCTGGCGACCCGGCCGCCGCAGATCGCCAACATCCTGATGATCCTCGTGCTGCTGCCGTTCTGGACCTCGCTCTTGGTCCGCACCACCGCCTGGGTGGTGCTGCTGCAGACCAACGGCACGGTCAACGAGATCCTGACCGGGCTGGGGCTGGTCGGGGAGCCGCTGCAGCTGGTCTACAACCGGGTCGGCGTGCTGATCGCCATGACCCATGTGCTGCTGCCCTACATGATCCTGCCGCTGTACAGCGTCATGCGCTCGATCCCGCCGGCGCATCTGCGCGCCGCCTACTCGCTCGGCGCCCGGCCGGTCGGCGCCTTCGTCCGTGTCTACCTGCCGCAGACCCTGCCGGGGATCGGCGCCGGGGCGCTGCTGGTCTTCATCCTGGCGCTCGGCTACTACATCACCCCCGCCCTGGTCGGCGGGCCGGCGGACCAGATGATCAGCTGGTTCATCGCCTTCTACACCACCAGCACGGTCAACTGGGGCATGGCCTCGGCCCTCGGCCTCCTGCTGCTGGTCGCCACCCTCGCCCTCTACGCGGTCTATGCCCGGCTGGTGGGTGCCGACCGCATGCGGCTGGGCTGACCGCCATGAGACTGTTCGAAAGCCTTGCCTTCTGGCGCGCCCTGCTGTGGCTGACCGGGGGCGCGGCCCTCCTGTTCCTGATCGCGCCGATCCTGGCGATCATGCCGCTGTCCTTCAACGGCGGGTCCTTCCTGGTCTATCCGCTGGACGGGGTGTCGCTGCGCTGGTTCGCGGAGTTCTTCGGCTCCGAGCGCTGGATGGGGGCGCTGGCCAACAGCCTGATCGTCGGCGGCGCCACCACGGTGCTGGCGACGGCGCTGGGCATCCCGGCGGCGCTGGGGCTGAACCATGCGCCGCTGCGCTTCCGCGGGCTGCTGACCGGCCTGCTGCTGTCGCCGATGATCGTGCCGGTGGTGATCGTGGCGGTCGGGCTCTACTTCGCCTTCGCCGCGGTCGGGCTGACCAACAGCTATGCCGGGCTGATCCTGGCGCACACGGCGCTGGCCGCCCCCTTCGTCGTGATCACCGTCGGCGCCACGCTGCAGGGGCTGGACCGCAACCTGCCGCGCGCCGCCTCCAGCCTCGGCGCCCGACCGACCACCGTGTTCTTCAAGGTGACGCTGCCGCTGATCCTGCCCGGCGTGGTCTCCGGCGCGCTGTTCGCTTTCGTCACCTCCTTCGACGAGGTGGTGGTGGCGCTGCTGCTGGCGGGGCCGGGCCAGCGCACCCTGCCGCGCGAGATGTTCAACGGCATCCGCGAGAGCATCACCCCGACCATCACCGCCGCCGCCAGCGTGCTGATCGTGGTCTCGACCCTGATGCTGATCGCGATCGAGGCGCTGCGCCGCCGCGGCGAAAGGCTGCGGGCCCGGCGCTGACTTGCCGCTGCCGGCGCATCGGAGGTACTGAAGCGGATGCTTCAGCATCCGCAGCCGCTCGACCTGATGTTCCAGGCCCTGGCCGATCCCAGCCGGCGGGTGATGGTCGAGCGGCTGAGCCGCGGCCCGGCCTCGGTCAGCGAGCTGGCCCAGCCGCTCGCCATGTCGCTGTCGGCCGTGGTCCAGCACCTGGCGGTGCTGGAGGCCAGCGGCCTGGTGCGGTCGGAGAAGGTCGGCCGCGTGCGCACCTGCCGGATCGAGCCGGCGGCGCTGCACACGGCCGAGCAATGGCTCAGCGACCGGCGACTGAGCTGGGAGCACAAGCTGGACAGGCTCGGCGACTACCTCGCCAAGGCGGCGGACGAACCCTCCTCCTAATTCACCGGCCCACGCCCGCCGATGTCTTCCATCGCCGGCTCCGCGGCCGACTGGCCGGTGGCGCGGTTGATCAGAACGGTGACGACCCAGAGGCCGACGCCGATCGCCAGGAGGATTCCGGCGATCGCGTATTGCTCGGGATTGCGCCCGGTCCAGGGCCCGACCAGGAAGGCGCAGGACACGGCGCCGACGACGGGCAGGATGGTCGGCGTGCGGAAATGCTGGTGCTCGACGGTGTCGCGGCGCAGCACCAGCACGGCGACGTTGACCACGGTGAAGACGCAGAGCAGCAGCAGAGCCGTGGTGCCGCCCAGGGCCGGAATGCCGCCGACGAAGCCGATCAGGCCGAAGGCCAGGAGGGTGGTGAAGCCGATCGCCACGGCAGGGGTGCGCCGCACCGGATGGACCCGGCCCAGCACCCCGGGCAGCACGCGCTCCCGGCTCATGCCGTAGACCAGGCGGCTGGCCATCAGCATGTTGATCAGCGCGGTATTCGCCACCGCGAACATGGTGATGAAGCCGAAGATCTCGATCGGGAAGCTGGGCGCGCCGGCTTGCACCACCTGCAGCAGCGGCGTCTCGCCCTCGCCGAGTTGCTCGGGCGGCACCAGGGTGATCGCCGAGATCGACACCAGCGTGTAGATCACGGCGGTGATGAACAGCCCGGTCAGCAGCACCTTCGGGAAGATCCGGCTGGGCTCGCGGGCCTCCTCCGCCATGTTGACCGAATCCTCGAAGCCGACCATGGCGAAGAAGGCCAGCGTGGTGGCGGCGATCACCGACCAGAAGGCGCCGCGCTCGGCAGGCGCGAACTGGGTGACGCGCGAGACGTCGCCCTGGCCCAGCCCGATCGCCCACAGCCCGATGACGATGATGATCAAGAGGCCGGTCAACTCGACCATGGTCAGCACGACATTGACCTTCACGCTTTCGCCGACGCCGCGGAAGTTGATCGCCGCGACCACGGCCATGAAGGCCAGGCCGATCAGGGTGATGCCGCCGGACGACAGCCCGAGAGCGAAGGCGTTCGACAGGTTGGCGGCGAAGGCGCGCGAAGCGGTGGAGGCCGAGGTGATGCCCGAGCACATCACCGCGAAGGCGACGAGGAAGGTGATGAAATGGATGCCGAAGGCCTTGTGCGTGTATAGCGCCGCGCCGGCGGCGCGCGGGTATTTGGTCACCAGTTCCAGATAGCTGAAGGCGGTGACCAGGGCGACGGCGAAGGCCACCAGGAAGGGCAGCCAGACCACGCCGCCGACCTGCTTCGCCACCTGCCCTGTCAGGGCGTAGATGCCGGTGCCGAGGATGTCGCCGATGATGAACAGCAGCAACAGCCAGGGTCCCATGACCCGATGCAGGCTCGGCTCGGCGGCCGGCGCGCTCTGGGCTTTCTTGGCGATGTCGACCATCAACTCCCCCTTCTTGACGATCACAAGCAGCTCTGCATGAAACAGCATTTCCCGAGGAATGTCGCCCCAGGCCCGCCCACGACCGCCGCCGGGCGCCCTCCGCCGAAGCAGGGAGGGCCCGGTGGAGAGGCATTCAGTCCTCGAGGCCCTGCGGCCATTCATCGAGATGGCACGGGAGGATTGGCCGGAGAGCTAGCGTGGCGAAATCTTGAAAAATTCAAGACACCGCGCCTGATTTGATTAGCTATTAGCACCGCCTGGGTTGGCTTCCATGATTTAACTTCGAGACTCGTGATGAAATCTTCTGGCAAAATCCTCCCATAAGGATTTCGACGGCCCTGATGGATCCTGATCCTCGGCGCCGTCTCTTGGAAGGGAGGAGCGACATGGCGATCATCAACGGCACCGAGCAGGACGATGTCCTGACCGGCACCGAGACCGACGATTCGATCACCGGCTTCGGCGGCAACGACCGGATCACCGGCGGTGGCGGCGACGACATCGTCCAGGCCGGCAGCGGCGACGACACGGCGGCCGGCGGGGCGGGCGACGATTCTCTGACCGGCGGCAGCGGCAACGACGTGCTGGAGGGGGGCGCCGACGCCGACACCCTCGATGGCGGCACCGGCATCGATATCGCCTCCTACGCCGGCTCGGCCGCCGCGGTCACGATCGACCTCGGCGCCGGCACGGTCTCGGGCGGCGACGCCGCAGGCGACACGCTGCGCGCGATCGAGGGCCTGATCGGCTCGGCCTTCAACGACGTGCTGACCGGCGACGCCGGCGCCAACGCCCTGTCCGGCGGTGATGGCGACGATACGCTCCAAGGCGGCACCGGCGCCGACCGGATCGAGGGCGGCGCCGGGATCGACACCCTCTCCTACCGGTCGTCCTCGGGCGCGGTCTCGGTCAGCCTGCTGCTCGGCACCGCGAGCGGCGGCGACGCCGAGGGCGACAGCTTCAGCGGCATCGAGCGGCTGATCGGGGGTGGCGGCGGCGACCGGCTGGCGGGCAACGCGGCGGCGGACGTCCTGGACGGCTGGAGCAGCGACGACATCCTCTACGGCCACAGCGGCGCCGACAGGCTGATCGGCTCCTCCGGCGACGATATCCTGGTCGGCGGCATCGGCGCCGACACGCTGCTGGGCGGTGACGACCAGCGTGACGACGGCCAGAACGACTGGGCCTACTACCACACCAGCGCGGCCGGGGTGGTCGTCGACCTGACGGCCGGAACCGCCAGCGGTGGCGACGCCCAAGGCGACACCCTGACCGGGATCGAGAACCTTCGCGGATCGCAATATGACGACATCCTGACCGGTGGCGACATCTACTCTGCCCAGCTCGAAGGCGGGGCGGGCAATGACGAGCTGCGCGCCGGAACCCGCGACGGCCGGTTCGACGGCGGCACGGGCGACGATACGATCATCGGCGGGGATTGGGGCGAGGAGCTTTTCGGCGGCGCCGGCGCCGATATTCTCCGCGGCAACAGCGGGATCGACACGCTCGAAGGCGGCGCGGGGGCAGACCGGCTGGACGGGGGCGACCACACCGACACGGCGTCCTATCAGCACGCGGCGCGAGGGGTGACCGTCGATCTCGGGGCCGGCACGGGGTCGCGTGGCGACGCCGAGGGCGACGTCTATGTCGGGATCGAAAATATCATGGGGTCCAGCCATGACGACGTTCTGACCGGCGATTCCGGCAGCAACGAGATCAATGGCGGGGGCGGGAACGACCTGATCGACGGCGGCAGCGGCGACTTCCTCTATGGAGGCGCCGGGATCGACACCATCACCTTCGCCAATGCGACAAGCTGGGTGTGGGCCCGGCTCGAAGGCAGCCAGTCCAACATGACCAGCTATATCGGCAGCGGTTCCGAGAACCTCATCGGATCGGTCTTCGGCGACAGGCTGGTCGGCAGCCGCGACGCCAATCGGATCGAGGGCGGAGACGGTGCGGACCAGCTGACCGGCGCCGGCGGAGACGACACGCTCCTCGGGGGCGGAGGAGACGATCGGATCGACGGAGGGGGTGGTGCGGATGCCCTGACCGGCGGCGGCGGCGCCGATGCCTTCCACTATCGGTATTTCGGCGACAGCACCGCCGATGTCGCCGGCCGCGACCGCATCGGGGATTTCTCATCGGCCGATGGCGACAAGATCAACCTGCAGGCGATCGATGCGGATGGCACGGCGGGCAGCAGCTTCACCTTCACCGAAGGCGGCGCCTTCACCGGCATCGCCGGCGAGCTGATCGTCGTCGCCGACGGCGGCGTGTCCACGGTCATGGGCGACCAGAACGGCGACCGGGTCGCGGACATGGCGATCGACGTGGTCACCACGACCGCGCTGACCGCCGCCGATTTCGTGCTCTGATATGGAAAAGGCCCGGACCGAGGTCCGGGCCTTCATCCCCTTCGTCCGGGCTGCTTACGCCACGGTGGCGCGCAGCATCCAGGCGGTCTTGTCGTGATAGGTGATCCGGTCGGTCAGCAGGTCGACGGTCGAATCGTCGCCCGCCTTCTCGCCGACGGCCAGGGCGGCCTTGGCCTGCTCCGACAGCAGCTCGTGGCTCTTGGCCAGGTCCTTGACCATGGCGGTGCCGTCGAGCCCGTCCTTGGGCGACGACACCTTGGTCAGCTTGGAGAAGGCCTCGAAGCTGCCCGGCGCGTAGTCGCCGAGGGCGCGGATCCGCTCCGCCACGTCGTCCACCGCCGCGAACAGCTCCTTGTACTGCTCCTCGAACATCAGGTGCAGCGAGCGGAACTGCGGGCCTTCCACGTTCCAGTGATAGTTCTGGGTCTTGATCTGGAGGGCGTAGGTATCGGCCAGCACCTGCTTCAGCGCGTCCACGACCGGCGTATTGGAGGCCTTGCTCATCACCCTTCTCCTGCTTTTCGGAGGCGTTCCGGCCCGTGCCCCGGGCCGCTGCCACGGTTTCTAAAATGGCCCCGATCCGGCGGAGTTCCAATCGATCCGTCGGATCGGGACGATCAACCCTCCTTATCGGAAAAAGCAGGTCGACTTCCACCTCTCATACCGGATAGGGCCGGGCGGATTCAGCCGAGACAGTTGCCTATGGCACGGCGGTAGGGGCGAGCGGTCATGCCCAGTCGCGCCAGCGCGCGGCGATGCGGTTGCCGACCGACAGGCGCAGGTCCTGGATGCCGGTGTCGACCTCGCGGCTGGGATGCACCCGGTTGGTCAGGAGCGTCCAGGCGATGCCGCGGTCGAGGTCGATCCACAGCCCGGTGCCGGTGAAGCCGAGATGGCCGATGGTGCGCGGCGAGCACAGGCTGCCGCCCTTCCAGCCGGGATGGCGCCGCTCCCACCCCAGCACGCGGCCGGGGGTGGCCTGGGGCGCGCACAGCTCGACCATCGCCGCCGGGCTCAGCAAGCGGCCGCGCAGCAGCTCCAGCGCGAAGTCGAGCACGCCGCGGACGGTACCGAACAGCCCGGCATGGCCGGCGGCGCCGCCGAGCGACCAGGCGTTCTCGTCATGCACCTCGCCGCGCAGGAGGCGATTGCGCACGGCGCAGACCTCGGTCGCCGCCGACTGCGCCGGCACCGGCGCGAAGGACAGGCCGGTGCCGACCGGCAGCTGGCCGAAGGCGACGCCGCGCCAGCGTTCGACCACGAAGCCGAGCAGCATGTAGTTGATGTCGGAATAGACCGGCTCGGCCTTCACCGGCCAGTGCTTGCGGATCACCGCGGTGCGGCGCTGATCCGCCGGGCCGGGCCAGAGATAGATCCGCTCCTGCGCCGGCAGGCCGCTGGAATGGTCGATCAGCCGGCGCAGTGGGATGGCGCCGTGCAGCGGCGCCGCGTCCGGCAGGTGCTTGGCCAGCGGGTCGTCGAGGTCCAGCACCCCCTCCTCCACCAGCCGCAGGATCTCGGTCACCGTGACGATGACCTTGGTCAGGCTGGCGAGGTCGAACCAGGTGTCACGTGCCAGCGGCTCCGGCTTCGGCAGGGTGGTGGCGACGCCGCCCCAGCGCAGGGCGCGCTGACCGTCGGCCGTGGCGATGCCCAGCGCCGCACCCGGAATCCGGCCGTCCTCCAGGGCCAGGGCCACGGGAGCGAAGGCATGGTCGGCGAGGGTCTCGAGGCTCATGGACACGGCTCGTCGCGGGGGACGGCGCCGTTAGAGCACGGGGGCGACGCGGACCGCAAGGCCAGGGCGGGTTGGACGACCGCAAGCCGCATGCTAGACCGGCGCAAACGCCCACGAACAACGGTCGCCCTCATGTCCCGCACCGCAGCCCGCGCCCTGGTCGACACCCTGCGCCTGAACGGCGTCGACACCATCTTCTGCGTGCCGGGCGAGAGCTACCTGGCCGTGCTCGACGCGCTGCACGACGTGCCGGAGATCAGGCTGGTGGTCTGCCGCCAGGAAGGCGGCGCCGCCTACATGGCCGACGCCTATGCCAAGGCCACCGGCAAGCCGGGCATCTGCTTCGTCACCCGCGGCCCCGGCATCACCAACGCCTCGGTCGGCATCCATGTGGCGCAGCAGGATTCGTCGCCGGTGATCGTGTTCATGGGCCAGGTCGGCCGCGACATGTTCGAGCGCGAGGCCTTCCAGGAGGTCGATGTCCGCAAGGTGTTCGGGTCGATGACCAAATGGGCGGCGCAGATCGACGACGCCGACCGGGTGCCGGAATTCGTCTCCCGCGCCTTCCACACCGCCACATCCGGCCGGCCCGGCCCGGTGGTGCTGGCGCTGCCGGAAGACATGCTGGTTGAGCAGACCGACGCGCCGGATGTCCGCCCGGCCACGCCGGTCGAGACCGGCATCGGCGTCGAGGCCCTGGCCCGGCTGCGCGACCTGCTGGCCGAGGCGAAGCGGCCGCTGCTGCTGATCGGCGGCGGCGGGTGGAATGCCAAGGCCCGCGCCGACATCCAGGCCTTCGCCGAGGCCTGGGAGGTGCCGCTGACCGTGTCCTTCCGTTGCCAGGACTATGTCGACAACGACCACACCCATTACGCCGGCGATGTCGGCATCGGCCCGAACCCGAAGCTGGCGGAGCGGGTGAAGACCACTGACCTGCTGGTCGTGCTCGGTGCCCGGCTGGGCGAGATGACCACCGGCGGCTACACCCTCCTGAACCTGCCGGTGCCGTCGCAGCGGCTGGTCCACATCCATGCCGGGGCGGAGGAGCTGGGCCGCGTCTATCAACCCGAGCTGGCGATCAACGCCAACTCCGCCGCCGTCGCCGCGGCGCTGACTGCCCTGGCCCCGGCCGGCGACATCGAGGCGCGGCAGGACTGGGTGCGCGGCGCCCGCGCCGATTACGAGGCCTGGCAGCAGCCGGTGGTGTCGCCCGGTCCGATGCAGATGTCGGAAATCGTGCGCTGGCTGGTCGGCCGGCTGCCGCCCGATGCCATGATCTGCAACGGCGCCGGCAACTACGCCACCTGGTTCCACCGCTTCTACCGCTACCGCGGCTGGCGCACCCAGCTGGCGCCGACCAACGGCTCGATGGGCTACGGCGTGCCGGCCGGCGTCGCCGCCAAGCTGCTTCATCCGGAGCGGGTGGTGATCGCCGCCGCCGGCGACGGCTGCTTCCTGATGAACGGGCAGGAGCTGGCGACCGCGGCGCAATACAACGCGGCGGTGGTGTTCCTGGTGATCGACAACGGCATGTACGGCACCATCCGCATGCATCAGGAGCGGGAATACCCGGCCCGGATCAGCGGCACCGGCCTGCAGAACCCGGATTTCGCGCAGCTGGCGCAGGCCTATGGCGCCCATGCCGAGACGGTGGAGCGGACCGAGGACTTCGCCCCGGCCTTCGAGCGCGCGGTCGCCGCCGGCAGGCCGGCCCTGATCTGGATCAAGCTGGACCCCGAGGCGATCACCCCGCGCGCCAGCCTGAGCCAGATCCGCGCCACGGCGCAACACGCCAAGAGCTAGGCCCAGCCCGTCATCAGCATCAGCGACCCCGCCCCGGCGCCGACGCCGAGCAGGACGTTGCGGCGGAACAGCAGGAAGACAGCGAGGCCCAGTGCGGTGGCGCCGGCCCGCTCGGCCATCGAGGTTGCGGCCAGGGGCCCGGCCGGCAGCAGGATCATGCGCGCGATCAGCCCGGCCAGGATGGCGTAGGCGACGCAGCCGACCCAGTCGAGCAGCGCCCCGCCCTCGCGCACCCGGCCGCCGAGATAGACGCCGAGCGCCCGCCACACATAGGTGGCGAGCGCGGCGCCGAGCAGCATCAGCCAGGGCAGCGCCTCACCCATGGCGGCGCTTCCACAGGCGGTCGGCCAGGAAGGCGGCGGTGCCCGCGATCAGGCCGGTGGCCAGGAGGCCCCATTCCGGGTCGAGCTGGTAGAGCGGCGGTCCCAGCGCCGCGCCCAGCACCATGGCGCCGAGCCGCGCCCGGTTCCGCAGGTCTGCCGTCAGCACCAGGATGAAGTAGAGCGGGTTGAGGAAGACCAGGCCGAGCGAGACCGAGGCCGGCACCGCCGTGACCAGGTAATAGCCGACCATGGTCCAGGCGACGCAGGACGCCCACAGCACCCCGGCGAAGCCGACGAAATAGGGCAGACGCTGCTCCGGCGGCAGGGCCGGGCAGACCCGCATCCCCTGGACCCAGCCGGTGACGGCGACCAGATGGGCGGCAACGTAGTCCCACCAGCGCGGCCGGCCCGGCACGCGCAGCCCGGGCAGCAGCACCAGCGTCATCGGCAGCAGCCGGACATTGACCAGCGCCACCGCAGCGACCATGGCCAGCAGCGAGGCGCCGACGGCATAGGCCTCGATCATCACCATCTGGCCCGGCAGGGCCCAGCCGGTCAGGGTCGAAAGCAGCCCGACCGAAAGGCCGAGCCCGCTGGCCCGGACCAGCGAGCCGAAGCCGAGATAGGAGGCGCCGAGCACCAGCAGCGGTGCGCCCAGGACGTCCCGCGCCCCGCCGCGGAAGGCGGCGCGGGGCGAGGCGTAAGCGCGAATCCGGTCAGGCATGGAGTCGCTTTTAGGACGCTGCTCCGGCCCGCCGGCATGCCGATGCGTCATGGAGGGTCTGCAGCAGGCGCCGCCGCCGGAACGGATCGGGATCGCTGCCGTTGAATCGGCATCATGCAGACGCGAACCCTCGGATCCCTGACGGTCTCCGTCGCCGACATCCGGCTGACGGCGGAGGAACGGGCGCAGATCGACGAAATGGTGCCGCCGCCGGCCGGCCGCCGCCATGCCGAGGAGGCGATGCGCGAGATCACCCACCGGGTCCCATGGCCGGCCTAGCCGAGATCCAGCATGTCGAGGAACGCTTCAACCGCCTTGCTGCGGTAGTGGTCCGGATGGCGCAGCACGCGGAAGCGGCGGGCCGGGAACGGCGGATCGAGCTGATGCAGCGTGCCGAAGCGCAGCCCCGATTCGACCGCCAGGCTGGACAGCACCCCCGCCCCTGCCCCGGCCTCGATCGCCGCGCGCACCGCCTCGTTGCTGGCGAGCTCCAGCGCCACCGGCAGCGTGGCGGGATCGACGCCGAGCCGCCCGAGCGCCGATTCGAACACCTGGCGGGTGCCGGAGCCGCGCTCGCGCAGCACCCAGGGGCTGTCGGCGAAGCGGGCCGGTGCGACCACCTTGTCCCCGGCCCAGGGATGACCGGCCCCGACCACCAGCACCAGCCGGTCGCCCGGCACGCCGGCATGCTCAAAGCCGGCGAGGTCGAGATCGCCCTCGGCGAAGCCGATATCGGCCCGGCCCTCGCGCACCGCCTCGGCCACCTGAGTGGTGTTGCCGATGGTGAGGTCGAGCTGCAGCCCCGGATGCGCCACCCGGAACCGGTGCATCAGCGGCGGCAGCCAGTAGTTGCCGATGGTCTGGCTGGCGTGCAGCGCCAGCACGCCGCGGCGCAGCCCGGACAGATCGTCGAGCGCGCGCTCGGCCAGGGCCGCGCGGGCCAGCACCGCCCGCGCCTCCGGCAGGAAGGCGGTGCCGGCATCGGTCAGGGCGATACCGCGGCCGACTCGGTGGAACAGCTTGGTGGCGTGGCGCGCCTCCAGCGCCTGGATCGCGGCGCTGGCGGCGGACTGGGTCAGGTTCAGCGCCTGCGCCGCACGGGTGACGTGCAGATGCTCGGCGACGGCGACGAAGATCCGGAGCTGCTCCAGGGTCATGAGCCGACCCTGGCGCAGCCGGGCGGGCGATCAGAAGGCCGGCGCGTCAGGGCCCGAGCCGGCGGTGACGGGAAGGCCGGGCATGACTTCCGAGGCGCAGCGAATCGGTGGCCGAGGCGCCAAGCGACAGCGAACGTCAAGGAAGCCTCGCTGGAGTGCTTCGCACTGCACAAAACATCGTCCTGCCGAATGGTTGGCGTCGAATCGATCGAAATTTCCGATCGTATAATGACTTATCTCGTGCTTAAGGCGAGTCGGCCGAAAAGCCGCATCGCCTTTCTCGCGAACTGGGCATACCCTGCTACCATCGACTGTATCCTACGGTCCGGATCGCAGGCCGAGCCAAGACCTCGACGAAGGAGGCACCGGGCCGAGATAAAATTCAAAGCAGTAGTATTATCGGTCAGTTTCAGCCCTATATTGATAACCAGAGCGAGCGGTGGAGAAGGGGTAGTGTCATCTATTACGCCTCACCGGAGCCCGAACTGCACAGCCCCTGTCGGGCCTGTGGCCAGGGGCAGTGAGGCTGCACCTCGTCAGCCACCTGATTCTCGCCGCAAATCTCGGCCCATCCTGAGCCGGAAACAGACGCCCAGAAGCTGCGGCCGGATACGACGATTAGGTTGAGTCTCGATCCTCCAACCTTTGGCGGGTGGCAATGGCACCGACCGACGATCTCTTCACCAGCTATGCGAAGTCCTACGAGGCCCGTCGCGCGGCGGAGATGTCGCTCGAAGAATTCCTGAAGGGCTGTCGCAGCGATCCGATGATGTATGCGAGCGCGCCGGAACGGCTGCTCAACGCCATCGGCCAGCCGGAGATCGTGGACACCGCCCGCGACGCCCGGCTGGGGCGGATCTTCATGAACCGGACCATCCGGGTCTATCCGGCCTTCTCCGAGTTCTACGGCATGGAGGAGACGATCGAGCGGATCGTCAGCTTCCTGCTGCACGCCGCCCAGGGGCTGGAGGAGCGCAAGCAGATCCTCTACCTGCTCGGCCCGGTCGGCGGCGGCAAGTCGTCGCTGGCCGAACGGCTGAAGGCGCTGATGGAGGTGCATCCGATCTACGCGCTGAAGGCCGGGGACGACGTCAGCCCGATCTTCGAGAGCCCGCTCGGGCTGTTCAACCCGGACACGATGGGCGCCGAGCTGGAGGACCGCTACGGCATTCCCCGCCGGCGCCTGACCGGGCTGGTCAGCCCGTGGTGCCTGAAGCGGCTGGACGAGTTCGGCGGCGACATCTCGCGCTTCAAGGTGGTGCGGCTGCAGCCGTCGCGGCTGCGCCAGATCGGCATCGCCAAGACCGAGCCGGGCGACGAGAACAACCAGGACATCTCCTCGCTGGTCGGCAAGGTGGACATCCGCAGCCTGGAGACGCTGCCGCAGCACGACCCGGACGCCTACAGCTACTCCGGCGGCCTCAACCGGGCCAATCAGGGCCTGCTCGAGTTCGTCGAGATGTTCAAGGCCCCGATCAAGATGCTGCACCCGCTGCTGACGGCGACGCAGGAAGCCAACTACGTCGGCACCGAGAACATCGGCGCCCTGCCCTTCACCGGCATCATCATGGCGCATTCCAACGAGTCCGAGTGGCAAGGCTTCAAGAACAACAAGAACAACGAAGCCTTCATCGACCGGATCTACGTGATCAAGGTGCCCTACTGCCTTCGGGTGACCGAGGAGCAGAAGATCTACGACAAGCTGATCCGCGGCTCGAAGCTGGCGGACGCCCCCTGCGCCCCGGGCACGCTGGAGATGCTGGCCCGCTTCTCGGTCCTGTCCCGCCTGCACGAGCACGAGAATTCCAACCTCTACTCCAAGATGCGGGTCTATGACGGCGAGAGCCTGCGCGAGGTCGACCCCCGCGCCCGCAGCCTGCAGGAGTACAAGGACGCCGGCGGCGTCGACGAGGGCATGGACGGGGTCTCGACCCGCTTCGCCTTCAAGGCGCTGGCCGCGACCTACAACCACGACACCAATGAGGTCGCCGCCGACCCGGTGCATCTGATGTATGTGGTCGAGCAGATGGTGCGCCGCGAGCAGCATCCGGCCGAGACCGAGAAGCGGTATCTCGAGTTCCTGAAGGCCGAGCTGGCGCCGCGCTACGCCGAGTTCATCGGCCACGAGATCCAGAAGGCGTATCTGGAATCGTATCACGACTATGGCCAGAACCTGTTCGACCGCTATGTCGACTATGCCGACGCCTGGATCGAGGACCAGGACTTCAAGGACCCCGACACCGGCCAGCTGCTGAACCGCGACCTCTTGAACCAGGAGCTGACCAAGATCGAGAAGCCGGCCGGGATCGCCAACCCGAAGGACTTCCGCAACGAGGTGGTCAAGTTCGCCCTGCGCTCCCGCGCCGGGAACGAGGGCCGCAACCCGAGCTGGACCAGCTACGAGAAGATCCGCGACGTGATCGAGCGGCGGATGTTCAGCCAGGTCGAGGAGCTGCTGCCGGTGATCAGCTTCGGCTCGAAGAAGGACGGCGACACCGAGAAGAAGCACGAGGAGTTCGTCCTGCGCATGGTCAGCCGCGGCTACACCGAGCGGCAGGTCCGGCGCCTGGTCGAATGGTACATGCGGGTGAAGCAGGCAGGCTGAAGACGGAGGTCGGAAGCGAAGCAACGATGTCCATGCACATCATCGACCGGCGGCTCAATCCGGGCGGCAAGAGCCTCGTCAACCGCCAGCGTTTCCTGCGCCGGGCCAAGGCCCTGGTGCAACGAGCGGTCCGGGACAGCTCGCGCGAGCGCAGCATCAAGGATCTGGAGCAGGGTGGCGAGGTCTCGATCCCGGTCACCGGCGTGAACGAGCCGCGGCTGCACCGCTCCTCCTCCGGCGGCATGCGCGACCATGTGCTGCCCGGCAACAAGGAGTTCGTCGAGGGCGACACCATCCAGCGGCCGAAGCGCGGCGGCGGGGGCGGCGGCACCGAGGGCGCGCCCGACGGCGACGGCCAGGACGAGTTCCGCTTCGTGCTGTCGCAGGAGGAGTATCTCGAGCTCTTCCTCGACGATCTGGAGCTGCCCGACCTGGCCAAGCGCAAGCTGGTCGCGTCCGAGAGCGTCGGCTGGCGGCGGGCCGGCTTTTCCACCAGCGGCCCGCCGGCCAGCCTGGCGGTGACCCGAACGATGCAGCGGGCGATGTCGCGCCGCATCGCGCTGCGCCGCCCGAAATCCGGCGAGATCAAGGACGTCGAGGCCGAGATCGCGGCGCTGGAGGGCGAGGCGGACGCCGACCAGGACCGGATCGACGAGCTGCAGGAGCGGCTGGACCACCTGCTGCAGCGTACCCGGCGTATCCCCTATATCGACCCGGTCGACCTGCGCTACCGGCGGCTGGAGGCGACGCCGAAGCCGGTGGCCCAGGCGGTGATGTTCTGCCTGATGGACGTCTCCGGCTCGATGACCGAGCACATGAAGGACCTGGCGAAGCGCTTCTTCGCCCTGCTGCACCTGTTCCTCAAGCGCCGCTACAAGCACGTCGAGATCGTGTTCATCCGCCACACCCACCAGGCCGAGGAGGTGGACGAGGAGACGTTCTTCTACTCGACCGAGAGCGGCGGCACCGTGGTCTCCACCGCGCTGGAGATGATGGCCTCGATCGTGGCCCAGCGCTATCGGCCGGAGGACTGGAACATCTATGCCGCCCAGGCCTCGGACGGCGACAACCTGTCGAGCGACAGCGCCAAATCCGCCGCGTTGCTGGGTGACGAGATCCTGCCGCTGTGCCAGTACTTCGCCTATCTCGAGGTCGGCCGCGACGAGGATCCGATGTCCTCCGGCGTGGTGCCGCGCCAGACCGATCTCTGGCAGACCTACGACCGGGTGCGGAAGGCCGACGCGCCCTTCGCCATGCGCAAGGTCTGGCACCGCCGCGACATCTATCCGGTGTTCCGCGAGCTGTTCCAGCGCCGCGACGTGCAGACCGCGGGGGCCGAATGACGGGCGACAAGCTGCTCTATCCCGGCACCGACTGGGATTTCGGCACGATCCAGCAGATCTACGACCGGGTCGAGCAGGTGGCGAAGGGGCTGAAGCTCGACACCTATCCCAACCAGATCGAGGTGATCACGGCCGAGCAGATGCTCGACGCCTATTCCTCGATCGGCATGCCGCTGTTCTACAAGCACTGGTCCTTCGGCAAGCAGTTCGCCCAGAACGAGGTGCTGTACCGCAAGGGGCTGCGCGGCTTGGCCTATGAGCTGGTGATCAATTCCAGCCCTTGCATCAGCTACATCATGGAGGAGAACACGGCGACCCTGCAGACGCTGGTGATCGCCCATGCCGCCTTCGGCCACAACACCTTCTTCAAGACCAACTACCTGTTCAAGCAGTGGACCGACGCCGACGGCATTCTCGACTATCTCGAATTCGCCAAGGGCTACATCGCGCAATGCGAGGAGCGCTACGGCCAGATGGCGGTCGAGCAGCTGCTGGACGCCGCCCATGCGCTGATGAGCCACGGCGTGCACCGCTATCCGCGGCCGCGCCGGCCCGACCTGAAGACCGAGGAGCGGCGGGCCAGGGAGCGGCTGGAATACCAGGAGCAGGTGTTCAACGACCTGTGGCGCACCCTGCCCAACGCGCCGGCCAAATCCGGCCCGGTGCTGAGCGAGGAGCGCCGCCGCGCCCTCCTGGAGCTGCCGCAGGAGAACGTCCTCTACTTCCTGGAGAAATCGGCGCCGCGGCTGCAGCCCTGGCAGCGCGAGCTGCTGCGCATCGTCCGGCTGGTGGCGCAGTATTTCTACCCGCAGTCGCAGACCAAGGTGATGAACGAGGGCTGCGCCTGCTGGGTGCACTACAAGATCATGACCACGCTGCATGAGCAGGGAGCCCTGAACGACGGCGCCTTCCTGGAGTTCCTGCAGTCGCACACCAATGTCGTGTACCAGCCGGAATTCAACGACCCGCATTACAACGGCATCAACCCCTACGCCCTCGGCCTCGGCATGATGCAGGACATCGAGCGGATCGTCGTCGACCCGACCGACGAGGACCGCGAATGGTTCCCGGACATCGCCGGCAAGGGCGACGCCACCGCCGTGCTGCAGGACGTCTGGGCGAACTACCGCGACGAGAGCTTCGTCTCGCAGTTCCTCAGCCCGCGGCTGATCCGGCAGTGGCGGATGTTCCACCTGCTGGACGATTCCGGCCAGCCGGAGCTGCGGGTCGATGCGATCCATGACGAGAACGGCTATCGCCGGATCCGCCGGGCGCTGGCCCGGCACTACGACGTCGCCTGGATCGACCCGGACATCCAGGTGGTCGATGTCGACCTCGCCGGCGACCGCCGCCTGATCGTGCACCACAGCGTGGTGAACGGCATCCTGCTGGCCGAGAACGACACCAGGCAGGTGCTGCAGCACCTGGCCGACCTGTGGGGCTACGACGTGCTGCTGAAGGAGATCGACCCGGCCAGCAACGCCGTGCTGAAGGAGCATTCGGCGAGCGCCCGGTCGACGTTCTTCTGAGCCGACCGCCCTATCCCGCCCCCTCCGCCGGCTTGGCGCGGTCCAGCGCGTGCTGGGCCACGGCCGCGGCGGCCCCGCCGCCGCCCGCCACGGTCACGGTCGGGACGGCGAAGGCGATGCCGTTGGCTTCGAAGGCCTTCTTGATCATCGCCAGGGCGCGGCGCCGGATCACGAACTGCTCGCCCGGCCTGGTCATCATCTTCAGCCGGATCTGGATGGCGTAGTCGCCGAACTGCTCCACCCCCTGCATCTTCAGCGTCTCCAGGATGTGCGGCGCGAATTCCGGATCGGCCGCCAGCTCGCGGCCGACCTGCTTGACGATCGGCTTGATCCGGTCGAGGTCGGTGCCGTAGGTGACCGAGACCGTCATCTTGTCGATCACCCAGTCGCGCGAATAGTTGGTGATCTTGTCGAGCGCGCCGAACGGAATGGTGTGCAGCGCGCCCCTGTGATGGCGCAGCTTGAGCGAGCGCAGCGAGAACCCCTCCACCGTGCCGCGGATGCTGCCGCTCTCGATGTACTCGCCGATGCGGAAGGCGTCGTCGAACAGGAAGAACATGCCGGAGATGACATCCTTCACCAGGGTCTGGGCGCCGAAGCCGACGGCCAGGCCGACCACCCCGGCGCCGGCGATCAGGGGCCCGATCTCCACCCCCAGCGCCGCCAGCGCGATCAGCCCCGCCATCACCGCCAGCACCACGAACAGCACGTTCTTCAGGATCGGCAGCAGGGTGCGCAACCGGGCGTGGCGCCGGGCGTCGTCGCCGGTGCCGAGCCCCGTGCTGGCGGCGGCGATGCGCTGGTCCAGCCAGGCGCGCAGCAGGTGCCAGGCGAAATCCGCCACCAGGAACACGATCGCGGCGTTGATGGCGCCGCGCAGCAGCCGCGTCGCCAGCGTGTCGCGCGAGGTCAGGGCGCTGAGATCGAGCCCGAGCACACCGGCGATGGCGAGCCCGCCGCCGATCACCAGCAGCGCGCGCAGCCCGCGCTCCAGCGACACCGCCAGCACCGACGGAACCTCCTCCGCCGTGGCCGCGCCCGGCGGGCGCAGCACGTGCTTGACCGCGAGATGGGTGCCGCGGATGGCGATCGGCAGCAGCAGCAGGATGATGCCGACATAGAAGGGGGCGGTCGTGCCGGTGAACAGCGCCAGCCAGATCCCGACGATGTAGAGGGTCAGGAGCCAGGTGCCGATCCGGTGGTCGTGGCCGATCCGGTCGCGCCCGTCGAAGGTCGGGGCGCGCCACAGCGCGGCCAGGGTCAGGCCCAGCAGCACCACGCCGCAGGCCAGGCCGACCAGATACCAGGACTCCGGCCGCAGCCCCAGCATCGCCAGCACGCCGAGCGTGAACTGCACGAAGAAGAACCAGCCGACCAGGATCGCGGACCAGACGAACCAGTAGTGCGCGGTCGGCGTCGCCATCGGCACCAGCCGGAACTTCTCCGCCCCCGGCGCCAGGATGATGCGGCCCAGCACCAGCGTCACCCGCACGATCAGCACCAGCAGCAGGTAGGACAGCACGATCTCCTGCAGCAGCGGCGGCCAGTCGAACAGCAGGAAGGCGCCGATGCTGCCGAGGGCGAAGACGAAGATCAGGCCGAGGCCGTAGACCGAGCGCAGCCACACCGCCTGCAGCCGGCCGTGCAGCGTGTCCAGCTGGGTTCCGATCAGCCGCTGCCGGAAGCCGGCGGACAGCCGCCAGTACAGCTGCTCGGCGCCGAAGCCGAGGCCGATGAACACGGCCAGCGACACGACCGTCCAGGCCAGCCCTTGCTCCATCAGCTGGCCCGCCAGAGTCCGCCATGCGGCGGCGAGCTCCGCCGGCAGGGTCGGGGCGGCGGCGATCAGCGACCGCAGGAAGCCGCGTGTCGCCTCGATGCCGCCGGCCATGCTCTGCTGCATTCCCGCCGCCATCGCCGGGGCGGCCGGCGGCCCGCTCTCCGCCGGGGCCGCGGCGGGCGCCGCGACCTGGGCCTGCAGCCAGTTGCGGACCTCCGGATCCTGCAGCAGCTCGGCCAGGCTGCGCAGCTTGTCCGGGCCGGGCTGGGCCGGCGCCTGGGCCAGGGCAGCGCCGGACGCGCCCAGCCCCAGCAGGAGGACGAAGAGAAGCAGCAGGCGGTGCATGGCGGGACAGTCCCTCAGCCGATCTCGGGCGATGATAGGGCCCGCGCGCCGCGAAGCGACAGCCGTTCCCACACCGCGACGACGATCAGCACCACCGCCACGGCGGCCGAGAGCAGCAGCGGCGACAGCGCGTCGACCGCCGGGACCAGCAGGGCCAGGAGCACGAGGCCGACCAGATGCGACAGCGGGATGCGACCGGCGGTCGACCATTTGAACAGGGCGTTGCCGAGCAGGTAGAGCGCCGGCCCGCCCAGCAGGGCGATGGCGGTCCTGCCGTCGACATGGCCCCCGGGGTGGGCCAGCACCAGCTCGTCCGCCACCGCGCCGACGATGATGCCGGCGATGATCAGCAGGTGGATGTAGGTATAGGCGATGCGCGCCAGCCGGCCGGGATCGTCGGCATGGGCGATGCGGCGGCTGCCCCGTTCGGCGCCGATGTCGAAATAGATCCACCACATCGCCACGCTGCCGATGAAGGAAACGGCGAAGGCGGCGACGGTGGCGGCGTCCGGTGCCAGATCGGCAAAGGTGGCGCCGGTGACCAGGATGGATTCGCCCAGCGCGATGATCACGAACAGTCCGCAGCGCTCGGCCAGATGGCCGCCCTCGACGTCCCAGTCGGCGGTGGTCGAACGGCCGAGGCCGGGCGTCCAGAAGCCGAGCGAGGGCGAGGCGTATTCGATCGCCAGTGCGAGGGCCCACAGCGCCAGCCGCGCCTCCGCCTCGGCGAAGGCGCCGGCGATCCAGAACACGGCGGAGAGCGCGAGCCAGGCGGTGATACGCAGGAAGTTGCGATAATTGCCCGGGCTGTGCCCGCGCAGCGCCGCCGCGGTGAACAGGCTGCGCCCGACCTGCATGAAGACATAGGCGCCGGCGAAGCCCAGCCCCTTTTCGGCGAAGGCCTCGGGCAGCGAGGTCGACAGCACCAGCCCGGCCAGCATCAGCACCAGCAGCAAGAGGCGCACCGGCGTGCGGTCGGGGTCGAGCCAGTTGGTGACCCAGGAGGTGTAGATCCACACCCACCACACGGCCAGGAACAGCAGCGCCGTGTGCACCGCGCCGAGCAGGGTGAGATCCTTCAGCAACCCGTGCGAGAGCTGCGTGATCGCAAAGACGAAGACCAGGTCGAAGAACAGCTCGACGAAGGTGACCTTGCCGTGCTCATGCGCCTTGCGCGGGCGGAGCAGGCTGCGCGGCCGGGCGGCCTGGGTGGTCATGCGCGGAATCCCCCGAATCCAATGATTCCCGATCCTATGCGCCACCCTGCATTCGCGCGAGATGCCGCGCGGCGGCGGCCTCCAGCACCGGGCTCAGAGCCTCGGCCAGCGCTTCGAGCTTGCCGATGTCGTCCGGGTGGAAGCCTCCGCAGCGGTCGGTGACCGCGACCAGCGACGCCATCCGCCCGTCGGCGAAGGGCATCGGCAAGGCCAGGTAGTCGGTGGCGCCCTGCGCCGCCAGGCGGTGCAGCAGCGGATGGGCCGCCGCCGGCACCGCCGGCTCCAGCCGCAGCCGGAACGCCGTGCCCGTACGGTCGATATGCTCCAGCGGGCTGCCGATATAGGCGGGCAGCCGCTGCAGCCCCGCCCGGGCGACCCGGTCGCGGTCGAGCGGCTGGCCGCGGGTCCAGACCGCGGCCCAGCCGGCGAGGCGCGGCCCGTCGGCCCGCAGCGACAGGCGCAGCCGCACCAACGGCGCCCCGGCTTCGACCAGCCGCAGCGCCAGGGCCCGGGTCAGGTCGTTCGGGTCGGCCAGGAACCGGCCCTCGCGGAACAGCCAGAGCAGGACGGGCGCCAGCGCCCAGCCGCCGCCGGCATCCACGAGGGCCTCGGCGCCCATCTCCCGTCCGCTAGCGCGTGGTGTAGCCGCCATTGGCGAACAGGGTCTGGCCGGTGATCCAGCCGCCCTCGGTCGCCAGGAAGCGGACGATCGGCACGATCTCCTCGATCCTGGTCAGCCCGCCCAGGGCCGAGGCCGCGGTGTGGTAGGCGACCGAGTCCGGCGTCTCGGCCGGGTAGAAGAACGGCGTGTCCATCGGGCCGGGGCCGATGTTGTTGACCGAGATGCCGCGGGGCCCGAACTCCTTGGCCGCCGCCCGGGTGAAATGCTCGACCGGCGCCTTGGCCCCGGCATAGGTCGAGTAGAGCCCGGTGAAGGCGGCCAACAGCGAGGTGACGATGGTGATGATCCGGCCGCCGTCCTCCAGCGTCTTGCCGGCCTCGCGGATGAAGAAATAGGCGGCCTTCGAGTTGACCGCGAACATCTCGTCGTATTCCGCCTCGGTGGTCTCGACGAAGGGCTTCTTCAGCACCTTGCCGGCGGTGTTGACCGCGATGTCGACCCGGCCGAAGCGCGACTTCGCCTCGGCGAACAGGCGCTCGACCTCGGCGACGCGGGTCAGGTCGCCCTGCAGGGCGAAGGCGTCGCTGCCCGCGGCCTTGACCGCGGCGACGGTCTCGTCGGCTGCCGCCCTGGTGCCGTTGCTGTTGAAGTTGATCGCGATCCTCGCGCCGGCGCCGGCCAGGTCGCGGCTGATCAGGCCGCCGAGATTCTTGGCGCCGCCGCCGATCACGACGACCTTGTCCTTGAGGGAGGTCATGGCATGCTCCTGCGATCCAGGCCGGCATTCGCCGGCCGACCAGTGGATCTTGCCGATGCCGGCGCCCGGGCGCTTCCACAATGCCCGCGGCGGTTGCGAATTCTCCGGCCATCCCTAGAATGGATAAAATTTTATCTTTCTCGATCCGGCAGGCAGATGCGATGGCGGAGATGACCGAGGGGCGCTGGGGTGCGGTCGAACTGGCGGTCACGCGCGAGGACATCCGCGCCGCGGCGAGCTGGCGGATGCGCGAGGCGCGGCACGCCGTGATCGTCCATCTCGGCGGCCCGATGCGGCAGCTGGAGACCGAGCTGGACGGCGTCGCCGCCCGGCCGGGCCCGCCCGCCGCCGGCGACATCTGGGTGGTGCCGGCCGGCCGCAGCTATGCCAGCCAGGCCCGCGGCGGCACCATCCGCTACGGCGTGCTGTATTTCGACCCGGAGTCGCTGTCCGCCCTGCCCGGATCGGACGGCCGGATCGCGCCGCGCTTCGCCCATCGCGACGAGTTCCTGTACCGCGCGGTCGAGCGGCTGGCCGAGCTGATCGGCCGGAACGACGATGTGTCGGAGCTGCTGGGCGCCAGCCTGGGCCAGGCGCTGTCGCTGCATCTGGTGCAGCGCTACCGGGCCGAGGAGACGGCGCCGGGGCCGCGCGGCCCGCTGCTGAGCGGGCCGGCCCGGGAACGGCTGCAGGAGCATGTCCATGCCCGTCTCGGCGACCGGATCACGCTGGACGACCTGGCGGATATCGCCGGCATGAGCACGCACAATCTGCTGGTCGCCTTCCGGCAGGCCTTCGGCACCACGCCGGCCCAATACGTCATCGCCCAGCGGCTGCGCCGGGTGCGCTGGCTGCTGGCGAACAGCGCCCAGGACATCACCGCAATCGCGCTGGAGACCGGCTTCGCCAGCCACAGCCACCTGACCACCGCCTTCCGGCGTCATATCGGGCTGACGCCGCGGGACTTCCGCCGGCGCTGGCGCGAGGACGCCTGACCCCCGGGGATCAGCGGGCGCGTTCGAGCTCCATGATGTCGAACTGGGATTCGAGGCGCGGCGACGGGAACTCGAGCCGCAGCCGGTCGCGCCCGACCCGGACCAGATAGCCGACCTGGTCGCGCTCCGCATCGCTGCCATAGGGCTTCGGCTTGCCCTCATGGCCGTAGTAGAGCGCGCCGAGATAGGCCAGCCGCTCGGCGTTCGCGTCGTCGTAGAAGGCGCCGGCGGTGCGCTGCGAGCCGGAGATCTTGTCGAGCCGCAGCCCGGCCGCGTCGTCGGTGATGCGGCAGCGGAACCAGTCATAGACCACCAGAGGCAGGTTGCCGCCC
This sequence comes from Inquilinus sp. NPDC058860, assembly GCF_042743185.1. Classification (NCBI taxonomy): domain Bacteria; kingdom Pseudomonadati; phylum Pseudomonadota; class Alphaproteobacteria; order Rhodospirillales; family Rhodospirillaceae; genus Inquilinus; species Inquilinus sp. NPDC058860. The sequence continues at coordinate 23,792 of NZ_JBHYMS010000043.1, forward strand.
AGCTTCGCCACCCGGCAGCGCCAGTCGCCGGCGAGGTCCGTGGCGCCGCGGATCGTCTCCGGCTTGCCGGACAGGATCTGGTCGAGCGCGGCCAACGCCGCCTTGTCGTCGCTCTCGCGGGCGGCGCCGATCGCCTCGCCGCGCACCGAATCGAAGGTTTCGAGCCGCTGCCGGTCGTCGGCCGACAGCGTGCCGTCGGCCCAGGCGGGACAGCCGCCGGCCAGGACCAGGACCAGCGGAATCCATGCGCGACGTGCCATTGCCCTCCCCCTTCCGCGCGGCCGGATCAGCCGGCGTCGATGCGGTCGATGAACCAGCGGCAGATCCGCCGCCACAGCTCGTCCTTGGCGACCATGTCCTCGCAGCCGTGGTCGAGATTGGGGTTGTCGTTGATCTCGATCACGAACACGCCCTTCTCGGTCTGCTTCAGGTCGACGCCGTAGAGCCCGTCGCCGATCAGCTTGGCCGCGCGCACGGCGACGTCCAGCACCTCCGGCGCCACCTCGTCGAGGGCGAAGGTCTTGAAGTTGCCCCAGCCGACCTTGCCGTCGGCGGAATGGCGGACGATCTGCCAGTGCTTCTTCGCCATCATGTACTGGCAGACGAACAGCGGCTCGCCGTCCAGCACGCCGACCCGCCAATCGTGGTCGGTCGGCATGAACTCCTGCGCCAGGATCACATCGGAATCGTCCAGCAGCTGCTCGGCCATCTGCTCCAGCTCGCGCCGGTCGTTGGCCTTGAACACGCCGCGGCTGAAGGACCCGTCCGGGATCTTCAGCACGATCGGGTAGGCGAACTCCTCCTCCACCCGCTCGATGTTCTTCAGGCTGTCGACCACCACGGTCTTCGGCGTCGGGATCTTGTTCGCGGACAGGAGCTCGTAGAGATAGACCTTGTTGGTGCAGCGCAGGATCGAGGTGCTGTCGTCGATCACCGGCATGCCCTCCTGCTCCGCCCGTCGGGCGAAGCGGAAGGTGTGGTTGTCGATCGCCGTGGTCTCGCGGATGAACAGCGCGTCGTATTCGGCCAGGCGCAGCAGGTCCTTCTTCTCGATGACCTCGACTTCCATGTCCATGGTCTCGGCCACGCGGGCGAGCTTCAGGATCGAGCGGTGGGTCGAGGGCGCGAACTCCTCCTTCGGGTTGAACAGCACGGCGAGGGTGTACTTCGCCGGCTTGTTCTCCTTCGGGTTCCGCCAGCTCTGGCGGGTGTAGAGGTCGAGCGTCTCGTAGAAGAAGGCCTCGGTCTCGCCCTCGATGTCGGAGATCGACAATTCGCCGATCGAGGCGATGCGGAAGCGATCGGTGAAGCGGACCTTGACCTCGAGGATCGGCGCCCGGAACCAGTCGAACACGCGGCGGCCGAAATCCTGGAACCGGTCGTCGTCGGCCCGGCCGAAGCAGATGATCAGCTTGAACGGGCCGCCCGGCGGCGGGGTCAGCCGCTTGATCCGGCGGTTGAGGTCGTCCTCCAGGTCCGGCAGGGCGATCTTGTAGAGCGTCTTCTGGCCGAGATCGAGGATGGTCTCGACCATCGGGATGACGCGGTGGGCGCGGGCCTCGGCCAGCAGCGAGACGTAGTAGCCCCGCGTCATATAGGCGGTGGAGCGCGACAGGTTGATGACCTTCGCGTCCCCTCCCTTCAGCATCTGCGGCCGGCCGATATAGTCCCGGGTGGTGACGAGCTGGCGGCCGTCCGGGTCGCCCTTGAAGTCGCCGATACGGTCGACGACGATGATCCAACCGCTCATTGGGCCTTCCTGCTGAGCACGACCGCCGCCCTGAGCTGGGTGCGGCCGTAGCGGGCCATGCGCTCGAATTCCCGGCGCGGGATCGGGAGGTTCGCCTTGGCCGAGGCGCTCTCCATCTCCGTCACGGCGACCCAGGGGTCGTGCACATAGATGAAACGCTCGTCGAAGCCGTTTGCGACCACCCAGTGCGGATTTTTTTCGCCATAGCCCCGGAACAAGCTGATCAGCACGATCGGGATCGCGCCTTCGCCGATCAGGGCGCACATTTCGGGCAATCCGAGGGCACGATGCCGGACTTCGATCCGGCGGCGGGCGCAGCGGGTGCGGAAATCCTCCTGCACCACCGTCATCACCGCCTTCTTGTCCGGGCTGCGCACGCCGTCCAGGAACAGGATCGAATCGTCGCTGACGAAGATCCGGGCCTGCAGCCCGCGGTCATGCGCCGCCAGCGCCATGCCGTAGGGGTCGCAGCCGCCATGGCCCGAGGTCATGTAGATCGTCGTCGCCTCGCGCCACAGCCTGAGCTCCCGCGCCCGGCTCAGCTCCGTCTCCGGGTCCAGCGCCTTCATCGCCATCAAGAGCGTCGCCGCCCCGCAGGTGAAGCTGGTGGTCTGGGCGTAATAGGGCACGTGCAGGTCGATCTGCGGCTGACCTTCGGCGCCGAGCCTCTTCTCGAAGCGCAGCGCGTCGGCATGATCCTCGTAGAAGTCGAGATAGCGCCCGAAATGGCGGTAGCCGCGCGATTCATAGAGCGCGATCGCCTTGGCGTTGTCCGGCCGCACCTCGAGCCGCAGGAACAGGGCCCCCTCGTCATGCGCCGCCCGCTCCGCCGCCTCCAGCAGCCGGGCGCCAAGGCCGCGGCCGCGAGTCTCGGGATCGACCGCCAGCGAGTAGAGCCGCGCCAGAGCCGTGGTCCGGCGCAGCAGCACCAGGGCGTAGCCAAGCAGCCGGCCGCCCTCCTCCGCCGCCAGGCAGACCGCATGGCCCCGGGTCAGCAGATGCAGGAAGCTGCGCCGGCTCAGGCGGTCGTGGTCGAAGGCGCGGGACTCGATCTCCAGCAGCCGCGGCACGTCGTCGGGCGTGGCGAACCGGATGGTCTCGGCGGTCGGGGCGGCGGATCTGTCGTCGGGCATCACACGGTCGAATCCCGGCTTGGTTATCGCGCCGATACCGGTCCGGCACCAGGGCCATTCGGAAGCTGACCGAGAATTCATCCACCGGCCACGGAAAGCTGTGCCATCGTCTCGCGCCATGGCCGCCACCGACACCACCCTGCCCCGCCCCCGCAACCGATTGATGCCGCTGGTCGGCGGACTGCGCCTGGCCGCGGCGCTGCTGTGGCTGGTGCTGCTGCTCGGTGTGCCGTCGGCCCCGGATGGCTGGCAGGTCTACGGCCTGGCCTCGGTCCCCGTCGAGCTGGCGATCGTGATCGCCGCCCTGGCCCTGGTGCCGCCGCTGCGGCGGTCGCGCGCCGTTACCGGCGTGCTCGGCGGGCTGGGCCTGCTGGTCGCCGCGATCAAGCTGGCCGACCTCGTCACCCAGGTCTCCTTCGGCCGGCCGGTCAGCCTCTATGTCGACCGGCTGCTGCTGGTCAACGGCATGCATCTGGCGAACGGCGTGCTCGGCGCCGTCGGCCTGATCGGCATCACCCTCGGGGCGGTCGTCGCCGGCTGGTGCATCTGGCGGGCGACGGCCCGGTCGGTGCGACTGCTGCAGCAGGCCCTGTCCGCCTCCCTCGCCCGGCGCGGCATCGCCGGCGGCCTGGCGGCGCTGGCCATCCTGGTCTTCGCCGTCGGCCAGGCTGTGCCGGATGCCTACGGCCCGGCCCGCCCGGTGAACGACACCGCCAGCTTCATGGTCGCCGACCAGATCCGCCGCCTGATCCCGGCCCTGGCCATGGAAGGCCGGTTCCGGGCCGAGGAGGCGGTGGACCCGCTGGTCGGCGGCGTGTCGCGGACGCCGCTGGGCGGGCTTGGCGGCGCCGATGTCACCGTCGTGTTCCTCGAATCCTACGGCCGCAGCGCGCTGGAGGACCCGCGCTTCGACGTCCTGCCCAAGGCCGCGCTGGCCGAGATGGCGCCGAAGCTGGCCGCCGCCGGGGTCTATTCCGCCTCCGGCTGGCTGGCCTCGCCGACCCGCGGCGGCCAGTCCTGGCTGGCCCATGCGACGCTGGCCAGCGGCATGCAGATCGACGATCAGCTGCGCTACGACCTGCTGGTCACCGGCAAGCGCATGACCCTGCCCCGCCTGTTCGCCAAGGCCGGCTACCACACCGGGCTGATCGCCCCGGCGATCACCGGCAGCGAGCCCGAGGCGAAACGCTTCTTCGGCTTCGACCAGACGCTGTTCGCCGACGATCTCGGCTATGCCGGGCCGCCCTTCGGCTGGGTGACGATGCCGGACCAGTACACCCTGGCCGCCTATGACCGCTGGCGAAACAGCCAGCCGAAGCCGCTGTTCAGCGAGGTCGTGCTGGTGTCCAGCCACGCCCCCTGGACCCCGGTGCCCACCCTGGTCGAGGACTGGGAGACGATCGGCGACGGCAGCCTGTACCGGAGCCTGCCGGCCACCGGCGGCACGCCGGAGGAGGTGTGGAGCGACCCGGACCGGATCCGCGACCAGTACGGCCGGTCCATGGCCTATTCGCTGCGCTCGGTGCTGGACTACGCCGCCCGGGTCATGGGCGACCACACGCTGATGGTCGTGCTGGGCGACCACCAGCCGGCGCCGATCGTCACCGGTCCGGGCACGCCGCGCGACGTGCCGGTGCATGTCTTCAGCCGCGACGCAGACCTGGTCGCACGGTTCCGCGACTGGGGTTTCGTCGATGGGCTCGATCCCCCCGCCGCCGGCCCGGTTGCGCCGATGGCGACATTCCGGGATGCGTTCGCCAGATCCTTTTCCCCGTAAAAGCTTCTCCGAAAAAAGCGCGTCAATTGCGCGTGTCAATCTGTGAAAATGCAGATCAGTACCGGCCGCTGCGCCTGGGTCCGCCGGCTTCTGCACTGCAAACGAAACGGCTAGGGTAGCGTCGGAACAAATTCACGAAGGTAGCGTTGATCGGACGGCCCCAGCAGGCGGCGCCGGCAGAAGTGTTGTGAGCCGGGACCGGGTCGTGGGGCCTGGGCCGCGCGCGGTGATGTTCGTCCAGGAACCGCCACAATTGCGATCGATCGTGCCAGTATGTTGCAGTGCAAAAATCCGGTGGTGACGTGGGGCTGACCAGACGCCAGATCTTGATGGGCACGACCGCGCTGGCGGCGTCTTCGCTGTTCGCGCCCGGCCGGTCCGCCGTCGCCGCCCCCAGCCTGGGTGAGACCACGCCGTTCAGCATGACGTGGCTGATCGACCGGGCCAAGACCGTGTCGCAGGCCCCGTTCGTGCCGCCGGACGAGAACCTGCCGGCCGAGATCAAGCAGCTGAGCTACGACCAGCTGCGGGCGATCCGCTTCCTGCCGGAGCAGGCGCTGTGGCGGCCGGAGAACCTGCCGTTCCAGATGCATTTCTTCCATCTCGGCGCCTATTACGACAAGCCGGTCCACATCTTCCAGGTCGACGGCTACCAGGCGCGCGAGGTGCTGTACCGCCAGGACCTGTTCGACCTGGGCGGCACCAAGTTCCCGGAGACGCCGCCGGACCATCTCGGCTTCGCCGGCTTCCGGCTGCACTATGCGCTCAACCGGCCGGAGTTCCTGGACGAGATCGCCGTGTTCCTCGGCGCCAGCTATTTCCGCTGCCTGGGCGGCAAGAACATCTACGGCCTGTCCGCCCGCGGCCTGGCGATCGACACCGGGTCGACCCGCGGCGAGGAGTTCCCGGTTTTCCGCCAGTTCTGGGTCGAGACCCCGGCCCCGGACGCCAAGCAGATCCGGCTTTACGCCCTGCTCGACAGCCCGGGCGTCAGCGGCGCCTACAGCTTCCTGATCAAGCCGGGCGAGATCACCACGGTCGACATCGAGGCGACGCTGTATCCGCGCCACGCCATCGAGAAGTTCGGCCTTGCGCCGCTGACCAGCATGTTCCTGTTCGGGCCGCAGGACCACCGGACCTTCGACGATTTCCGGCCGGAGGTGCATGACAGCGACGGGCTGTCGATGTGGAGCGGGGCCGGCGAATGGATCTGGCGGCCGCTGCGCAATCCGTCACGCCTGCTGATCAGCTCGTTCATGGACGAGAACCCGCGCGGCTTCGGCCTGATGCAGCGCCAACGCTCCTACAGCAGCTACCAGGACCTGGAGGCGATGTACGAGCGCCGCCCCAGCCTGTGGGTCGAGCCGCTGAGCGGCTGGGGGCCGGGCGTGGTGCAGCTGGTCGAGATCCCGACCGACGCCGAGATCCACGACAACATCGTCGCCTTCTGGGTGCCGAAGCAGCCGGTCGATGCCGGCCAGGAATGGAAGCTGTCCTATCGGCTGCACTGGGGCATGAATCCGCCGGTCAGCAGCGACCGCGGCGTCGTGGTGTCGACCCGCACCGGGGCCGGCGGCGTGTCCGGCGGCGACAACAAATCCAGCGATACCCGCAAGTTCGTGATCGACTTCCGGGGCGGCGCGCTTGACTCTCTGCCGCCGGACGCGTCATTGGAAGCCGTGGTCACGGCTTCTGCCGGGGAGATCCAGTTCCCCGTAGCACAGCGGAATCCGGAACTCGGCGGCTGGCGGGCTTTCTTCGATCTGAAACCCGCCGGCGACGACCCCGCCGAGCTTCGGTGCTTCTTACGGCAGGGCAGCGATGCCCTGACCGAAACATGGAGTTTCCAATGGACGCCTTGACGACGCGCCGGAATCAACCCATGTCCCAGGTCGGGCTGCAAACCCCGGTCAACATCAACATGCCTGACGACGTCATCGCCTTCTTCCAGGGCCTTGGATTCACGGATCCGGCCGCGCTCTCCGGCGCGATCGAAACGGCGTTCTGCGACGTCGATCCGTCGACGATGCCGGCCCCCGCCCTGCTGGAGCATGCCCGCCGGCGCACCGCCGACTGGTTCGCTGTGGTGCTGAACCGCAACGAGAAGAGCGACGATGCGGTCCTCACCATCGGTCGGGCCGCCTATCTGCTGACCGACGCCGCCCGCCGCTGGCCCGAGCACTTCCTGTCCGAGGACCCGCTGCCGCAAGCGATGGAGCAGGCCCTGCGCCGGGTGTCGCCGGTGCCGGTGCCACGCTCCAAGCCGACGCCGATGCTGGATCAGCCGCTCGACCCCGTCTGGGCCGGCTGGTGGTCGCCCGAGGCCGCCGAACGGCGCCCGGCCTGACGGAAAGGCAATCTCCTAGCCGATGACCGGACTCGAAGCGGCGTCCTACGCCTTCGCGGCCCGCTGGCGCCGCCTCGCCGTCTTCGGGGCGACCGCGCTGTCGACCCTGGCGGCCGCCTTCGCCCTCTATCGCTTCCTGTCGGTCGGCGGCGTCACCGGGCTGGAGCTGGCCCTGGTGGTGATGTTCGCCATCAACTTCTCCTGGATCGCGCTGTCCTTCTGGACCGCCCTGCCCGGCTTCCTGACCCTCCTGCTGCGCTGGGGCCAGCCCGGCCTGGCGTGGCCGCAGGGGGCCGAGGCGGTGGCGCCGCTGAAGAGCCGCACCGCGGTGCTGATGCCGGTCTACAACGAGGACACGACCGGCATCTATGCCAACCTCCAGGCGATCCACGACAGCCTGGCGCGGACCGGCCATCTCGACGCCTTCGACATCTTCATCCTGAGCGACACCACCAACCCCGACGTCTGGGTGGCGGAGGAGATCGGCTGGAGCGCGCTGTGCCGCCGCACCGAGGGCAGCGGCCGCATCTTCTACCGCAAGCGCCGGCACAACGTCGCCAAGAAGGCCGGCAACATCGCCGATTTCTGCACCCGCTGGGGCGCCCGCTACGACTTCATGGTGGTGCTGGACGCCGACAGCCTGATGGCCGGCGATACGCTGGTCACCATGGCCCGGCTGATGCAGGCCAATCCGCGCGCCGGCATCATCCAGGCGCCGCCGCTGGTGGTGAACCGCAACACGCTGTGGGCCCGGATGCAGCAGTTCGCCGGGCGCCTCTACGGCCCGATCGTCAGCGCTGGCCTGGCCTTCTGGCAGCTCGGCGACGGCAACTACTGGGGCCACAACGCGATCATCCGCACCCGCGCCTTCATCGAGAGCTGCGGCCTGCCGATCCTGTCCGGGCGGCCGCCCTTCGGCGGCCACATCCTGTCGCACGACTTCGTCGAGGCGGCGCTGATCCGGCGCAACGGCTGGACCGCCTGGCTGGTGCCGGAGCTCGGCGGCAGCTACGAGGAATGCCCGCCGACGATGATCGACCACGCCAAGCGCGACCGGCGCTGGTGCCAGGGCAACATGCAGCATCTGCGCGTCCTGGTAGCGCGCGGCCTGCACCCGCTGTCGCGCCAGCACATGGCGATGGGGGTGATGAGCTACGTCTCCTCGCCGCTGTGGCTGGTCTTCATCTGCATCGGCATGCTGACGGCGCTCGAGCACAAGCTGGAGATCCCGGTCTATTTCCCGACGGCGGAGTCCCTGTTCCCGGTCTGGCCGGTGCAGGACCAGACGCTGGCGGTGCGCCTGCTGGTGATCTCCTTCCTGATGCTGCTGGCGCCGAAGATCTTCGGCTGGACGCTGCTGCTGTTCGACCGCCGCCTGGCCGCCGGTTACGGCGGCGCCTTCCGGGCGCTCCTGAGCCTGCTGTTCGAAACCTTCTTCTCGATCTTCCAGGCGCCGGTGATGATGCTGTTCCACTCCAGCTTCGTCCTGCAGGCCTTCCTCGGCCGCGATTCCGGCTGGGGCACGCAGTCGCGCGACGACCGCGGCACGACCTGGGCCGACGCGATGCAGATGCATCGCGGCCACACCATCTTCGGCGCCGTGCTGGGCGTGGTGGCGCTGTGGATCTCGCCTTCGATGCTGGCCTGGCTGTCGCCGCTGGTGATCGGCCTCTTGCTGTCGATCCCGCTGTCGGTGATCACATCGCGCCATTCCACCGGCGTCTGGGCCCGCAAGCTGGGCCTGCTGGTGACGCCGGAGGAGCGGCAGAAGCCGCAGATCGTGGTCGAGGCCACGGCCCTGGGCGAGCAGCTTTCCGCCACCACCAAGCCGGTCGAGGACGGGCTGGCGACGGTGATCCGCGACCCGCTGGCCAATGCGATCCACATGACCTTGCTGACCGGGTCGCCCGAGGCCGGGCGCGAGGACCCGAAGCTGGTCGAGGCGGCGCGGCGCAAGCTGACCGCCGGCGGCCCCGGCACGCTCGCCACCAGCGCCCTCGGCCGCGACGAGAAGACGGCGCTGCTGTTCGATCCGCGATCCTTGAGCGAGCTGCACCTGACCGCCCTGGCGGGCGGCCGCCTGCAGGCCGCGCCGCGGATTTGAGGCGATCCCGTAGGTTGGGTTCGCCTCGGCGAACCCAACATCACACCGCCCGAACCAATGTTGGGTTCGCGTGCCGCGAACCCAACCTACGCTATTGCCACTCCGCGACCGGACGGCTGCGGACTTCCAGGCTGCGGGGCACCGTCGCCCAGTCGAGGATGGCCGCGTTCCAGCCGGCGGCCTCGGCGATCGCGCGCAGGTCGTCGGCCGCGGGCAGCGTGGCCGCCAGCATGGCCGGGTCGAGGCCATGGGTCGGCCGTGCCAGGGTGACCAGCAGCGTCTCGCCGGCGCCGATCCGGCCGACCAGGGCCGGCACCGAGGCCTGCGGGAACACCAGATGGGTGTTCGGCGCCACATCCGCCTCGACCGCGCGGCGCAGCCCGCCGAGATCGGCCAGGCTGGAGGCGTGGCCGTCGTCGACGGCCAGGGTCAGGCCCTGCGGCCCCGGCTCCCGGCTGTCGAAGGCCTGCTTCAGCTTGCCCCGCGTGCGGCTGTGCGCCGGCACCGCATGGCCGGTCTCGATCACCGCCAGCGGCGCATCGGCGGCGACGCGGTGCAGCCGCAGCTCCCAGTCGCCGGCAAAGGCCTGCAGCGTCGTCACCTTGACCCCGGCCAGGGGCTGCCAGACGGTTTCGATCCAGCCCTCGCCCACCCGTGAGGCGGCGAGCGCGCCGCGGGACCGGAACTCCTGCCCGTCGCGGCTGACCGCCAGGATGTTGTCGCCGCAGAAGCCGACATGCAGCCAGCGATCCGCCTCCACCGCCAGGCCGAAGCGCGAGGAATAGGCCAGCTTGCCGTATTTGTCGGTCGAGCCGCGCATCTCGGTGCGAACCGGGCCGGCCGGCAGCGCCACCACGTCGCCGCCGCTGCGCCGCACCACCATGGAAGCGCCGCGCAGCGTGGCGGTGCCGTCCGGGGCGTCGAGCTCCTCCTCCCGCGCCGTCCAGAACGGATGGCTGTCCGGCAGGGCCAGCGGCAGGAAGGCCTTGAACGCCCAGTAGGGGGAGCCGGGGGAGTTGTACTCCTCGCTCATGAAATAATTCGGCCAGCGGTAACCGACCGGCAGGCGGCCGGCGGCGTCGAGGATCGGCTGCCGCATCCACCAGCGGATCTGCCGGGCCCAGAGGCCGCGGATCTGGCCCCAGGGCAGCGCCTCGACCCCGGCATAGGCCAGGGCGCCCCAGAACCCGGCCATGGCGAAGCGGTAGGTCAGCGACCGGCCGATCGCCAGCGCCGCGCCGTCGGCCCCGAACCAGTGGCGGAAGCCCTGGGCGAAAGCCTGGGCGCGGTCGCGGTAGGCCTGGGCCCGGGCGGGGTCCCGCCCTCCCATATGGGCGGCGTAGATCAGGCCGTAGAAGTGCAGCGCGAAGCCGTTGTAGTGGTCGATCCAGCCGCCCTCGCCGTCGCCGTACCAGCCCTCGGCGCCGATGAACTGGTCGATCCGGGCCAGGTGCCGGTCGCGCGACGCGGTGTCGATGGCCACGCCCGCCCGCTCCAGCCCCAGCCCGGCCATGACCGGGAAGAAGTGCCAGTTGTTGTCGGCCATCTCGACCGACTGGATGCCCCCTAGCCAGCCCGCCGCGCGCTGCTTCGCCGCCTCCGGCAGCGGCTCCCACAGCTTGTCCGGCGCCAGCGCCAGGGCGAAGCCCAGCGCCGCCATCTCGACCGAGCGCTGGTCGAGATCGGTGACCGCCTCCCAGTACTCCGGGTGGTCGGGATCGGTGCCGCTGGCCAGCCCCTCGCGGAACTTGTCCCAGAAGTCGAAGCCGCCGCCGCCGGCATGCAAGGGCGCCAGGCCCCAGAGCGGCCGGGCATAGCCTTCGAACCACTGCGCCTTGCGGTTGAAATGGGCGGAATCCAGCCCCAGCCGGATCTGCGCCCGGCCCGGGCTGAAGCCGGATTCGAGCGGCGCGGTCAGGTCGCGCAGCAGGCGCTGCCCATCGGCGCGGCTGGCCAGCGGATTGGCGCGGATGCGTTCGGCGGTATCGGTCATCGGGATGCCCAGAGCAGGCCGCGGCGCAGGATCTCGCGCATCTGCGGGTGTTCGAACTCACGCACCACATGGCCCAGCGCGGTGTAGAACACCCGCCCGGCGCCGTAGCGCTTCTTGTACACGACCGGCATGGTCACGCCGTCGATCCAGGGGGCGTGCTCGCCCGAGAAGGTGGTGGTGGCCAGCACCTCCACGATCGGGTCGACATGCAGGTAGTACTGCTCCGACCGGTAGTCGAAGTCGCCGATCCCTTGCATGATCGGATCGTCTGGCCGGGTGACCTCGACCCGGAACGGGATGATGCCGCCGGGATGCGCCACCCACTGGCAGCCGGCCATGAAGTGGAAGCCCACCGCCTCGCGGAACGAGCCGGCCAGGCCGCCGTGATAGCCGGCGATCCCCACCCCGCCCTGCACCGCGGCCAGCAGGTTGTCCAGCGGCTCCTTGGCGATGGCGGCGCGAGTGATGCACGGCACGATCAGGTCCATGTCGCGCAGCGCCGGGTCGGCGAAGGCATTGATGTCGCCCTCGACCCGGACCTCGAAGCCTTCGTCGCGCAGCATCGCGGCGACGTAGGCGGCGCCCGGCTCGGGCTCGTGCCCTTCCCAGCCGCCCCAGACGATCATGGCGCGTTTCATCGCGATTCCCTTCGCTCCCGGTCGGGCGGCACGGCCGGAAGACCGGTCATGCCGCCCTCACTTCCAACTTCGCTCACTTCGGCCGCAGGATCGCCTTCCCCTGATCGACCAGCTGCTGCGCCGCCTCGTCGATCGACAGGTTGCCGAAGGCGACCTGGTCCGCGGTCTTGCGCACCACGTCGCGGTCGAATTGCTGCGACCCGACCGGTGCCGGCGGCGGATAGGCGCTGACCTTGTCGGCCAGCAGGTTGACGTAGTCGACCGTCGCCCGCTCGGTCTCGTTCAACTGCGGCAGGATCGCCTCGCGCACCTTCGGCGACATCGGCACGCCGCGTTCCACGCCCAGGATCTTGCCGGCCTCGACGTCATTGACGAAGAAGTCGATGAAGGCGGCCGCCGCCTCGCCGTTCTTCGAGGTGGCGCCGATGCTCCAGATCAGCGCCGGCCGGTAGTAGTGGCCGGACGGGGCGCCGCCGCCGAGCGCCGGCACCATGGTAATGCCGAGCTTGTTCGGCATCATCGCCTGATAGCCGATCAGCTGGTTGGAATAGGTGAAGCCCATCACCGCGTTGCCGCGGGTCAGCGGGTTGGTCTCGATGGTGTTCTGGTCCTGGGTCTGCAGATCGGCCGAGACGCAGATGTTCTTGGCCCGCAGATCCTCCCAGTAGGCGTACCACTCCTTGGCGTCCTCGACGCCGAAGCCGATCGACCCTTCCGGCGAGAACAGGGTCTTGCCGCGCTGGCGCAGCCAGACGTCCAGCACATAGGCGTAGCGGGCGCCGTAGGCCGCGCCCCAGAGCTGGTCCTTGCCGGCCGCCTTGGTCAGCTCGGCCGCCAGCTCGGCGAACTGGGTCCAGGTCGTGTCCGGCGTCGGCACCGGGATGCCGGCCTTGGCGAAGACGGTGGTGTCGTAGAACATCGAGAAGGAGTTCAGCCCGAGCCCGACGCCGTAGATCTTGCCGTCGACCCGGCACAGGTCGAGCATCTTGGCCCCGAAGGCCTCGACGTCGAGCGGCTTGGGGATGAACGGGTCCAGCGCCATGCAGGCGCCGCGCTTGGAGTAGTCGGAGACGGTGCTGGGCTCGAGCTGGAAGATGTCGGAGACGTTGCGCCCCGCCATCTGCGTCGACAGCTTGGTCCAGTAGGCGTCGCCGGCGAGCGGCTCGCCGACGATGGTGACGTCCGGCGCCTTCTGCTCGTACAGCTTGGCCACGTCCTGGGTGCGCTTGGCGCGCTCCTGCGAGCCCCACCAGGTCATGCGCAGCCGCGTCTCCGCGGCCATGGCGCTGCCGGCGCCGAAGGACAGCGCGGCCCCGGCGGCGGCCCCGGCGGCGATGGAGCCCTGCAGGAACGATCGTCGGTTGAAAACCTTCATCGGTTTGCCTCCCCTGGCACGGCGGCGTTCGGCCGCCACGTTATAACCGTTTGGTTACTTATTATTGTTCCGCCTCGCACGATGTCAAATGAGGAATGACCAAGCCAAGCCCTGCCTCGCGGCGCCGCCGGATGTAACCAACTGGATATATCTCGAAGCGGCAGCCCGGGCCCGACTCAGCGGGCCGAGACGCCCTTGCCGAAGCGCTTCTCGATGCGCGCCTGGATCAGCTCGAACACCGCCGACATCGCCCAGTAGATCAGCGCGGCGACGATCAGCATCTCCATGTATTTGAACTCGGCCCGGCCGTGGGTGCGGGCCAGGAACATGATCTCCCAGACCCCCATCACCGAGACCAGGGACGAGTCCTTGAGCATGGCGATGAACTGGTTGCCGGTCGGCGGGATGATCAGCCGCATCGCCTGGGGCAGCACCACCAGCCAGGTGACCTCGGCCGGCTTCAGCCCGAGCGACAGCGCAGCCTCGGACTGGCCGCGCGGGACCGCCAGGATGCCGGCGCGGAAGATCTCGGCCATATAGGCGCCGTAGCACAGCGACAGGGCGATGATGCCGGCCGGGATGGCGTCGATGACGAGACCGAGCTGCGGCAGGCCGAGATAGATCAGCATGGTCTGCAGCAGGAGCGGCGTGCCGCGGAAGAAGGAGGTGTAGAAGGTGGCGACGCCGAAGGCCGGGCCGCTGTCCGACAGCCGGGCCAGCGCCGCGGCGAGCGCGATCACGGTCGAGATCGCGATCGAGACGACACAGATGAACAGGGTCAGCGCCGCGCCCTGGATGAAGCCGTCGCGCAGCTCGAGCCCGAGCAGGATCGGCGCCCGGTCGGCCATGAAGGAATAGCTGAGGCCGAAGCTCCAGCAGAAGGCCGCGAACAGGGCCAGCAGCTCGAGCCAGATGATCGTCACCTGGGCCCGGAACGGCAGGTGCGACAGCAGCCAGAAATTCAGCACCACCAGGGCGGCCAGGACGGCGATGACGAGCCAGGGCCCGGCCGCCTGGCCGGCCGGCAGGGCCAGCGCCGGCACGACCTCCGCCAGCCGCGCGACCAGCCCGCCATAGTCGAAGCCTGCCAGCACGGCGATGGAGAGCAGGAACAGAAGCCCACGCAGCAGCAGCGGCTGCGCCAGGGCCTCGAACAGGCGGATCACGCTGTCAGGCCGCGGGCCTGGTCAGATCGACCCCGTACCATTTCACGGAGAGCGTACTGAGCGTGCCGTCGTCATGCATCGCCTTGACGATCTCGGCGAGCCTGGCGTTCAGCTCCGGATCGCCCTTCTCGATCGCCACCGACAGCGGCTCGTAGAACAGGGGCGAGCCCACCACCTTGATCGGGTAGCCGTTCTTGATCGCGCCCTCGATCGTCGGCAGCGCCGTCGCCACCGCGTCGAGCCGGGTGCCGTCGCCGAGCCGCAGGTCGTCCAGCGCCGGCACGTCGGTATCGTAGGCCTGGATCTTGGCGTCCTTGACCACGAACTGGAATGCCGGCGCGCCGGCGGCGTCGATCACCAGGTCGCCACGCAGGTAGTTCTCATAGGTCGTGGCCGCGCCGACGCCGATCTTCTTGCCCGAGGCGTCGGCCGGGGTCTTGATCGTGGTGTTGGCCGAATGCACCGCCAGGGCGGCCGGCGTGTAGTAGTAGATCGCCGGGAAGTCGAGCACCTCGGCCCGCGCCTTGGTCGGGGTCATCGACCCGACCGAGACGTCCCAGCGCCCGGCCCATTTGCCGGAGACGATGGTCTCCCAGCCCGGGGTGACGAACTCGATCGAGACGCCGAGGCGCTTGGCGATCTCGGTGCCGACATCGATGTCGAAGCCTTCGAACTGGTTGCTGGCGTTGAGCGAGGATTGCGGCGGATATTCCGGATCCGTCGACATCACCATCTTCTTGTTCTGCATGACCCGGTCCAGAACGGCGCCGGCGAAGGCCGGGCCCGAGGACAGGACGCCCATGGCGGCGACGGCCAGGACGATGCTGCGCAAACGCATGCTCGATCTCCCAGTGGTGCAGAGACGGCGTCTCTTCCGGGCGTCCGTCCCAGGCAAGCCTAATCCCGCGCCGCCGCGCTGCACAATCAGCAAGGCGGCCGAACCGGCCCCTCCCCCTTTTGGGTCAGCGGGCGTCGAGCGGCACGGTTGCCGTGGCGGGCGCAACGCGCCCGGGCGCCGCGGCCGAGATCGCCCGCCGGTGGGTGCCCAGCCGGGATTCGAGCCAGGCGAAGCCGCGGACGATGATCCAGGTCAGGACCAGATACATCACGGCGGCGGTGATCAGCGGCTCATAGGTGCGGAAGGTCTGCGCCCGGATGATGTTGGCCTCGCCCATCAGGTCGCGCACGGTGATGGTGAAGACGATGGCGCTGGCCTTGAGCAGCAGCACCGTCTCGTTGGCGAAGACCGGCAGGCTCTGTCGCAGCGCGATCGGCAGCACGATCCGGCGCAGCATCAGGCCGCGGCGCATCCCGACCGAACGCGCGGCCTCCACCTCGCCGCGCGGCACCGCCTGGATGGCGCCGCGCAGCACCTCGCCGGAATAGGCGGCGGTGCTGATGCTGAGCGAGATCACCGCGCACCACATCGGCTCACGCAGGATCGGCCACAGCACGCTGTGCCGCACCGCCGGAAACTGCGCCAGGCCGTAATAGATCATGAACATCTGCACGATCAGCGGCGTGCCGCGGATGCACAGGATGAACAGGAAGGCGGGCGCCTTCAGCCACCAGCGCCGCGACACCCGGGCCAGCGCCACCGGCACGGCCAGGGCGTTGCCGCAGACCATCGATGCCGTCACCAGGACGATGGTGATAAGGACGCCATCGAAGAGGTTGCCGAGGATGCGCTGGACGAAATCGAGATCCATCGCTCAGGCCCCCCGGAAACCGCGGCCATAGGCGCGCTCGGCCAGCTGGAACAGCCCGACCGAAACCATGGTCAGCAGCAGGAAGATCAGCGCCACCACGGCGTAGAAGGTGAAGGGCATGCGCGTGGTCGCGGCGGCGGTGGCGGCGCTGCCCACGAGATCGCGCAATCCGACCACGCTGATCAGCGCGCTGTCCTTCAGCACCACGACCCAGAGATTGCCGAGCGCCGGCAGGGCGAAGCGCATCGCCTGGGGCAGCACCACGCGGAAGAACATCACCCGCGGCGGCAGGGCCAGCGACTTCGCCGCCTCGACCTGCCCGGGCGGCACCGCCAGGATGCTGCCGCGGAACAGCTCGGTCGCATAGGCGCCGGAGACGAAGCCGAGCGAGGCGACGGCAGCGGCGAAGGCGTCGATCTCCACCGTCACCCCCGGCACCACCAGGCCGATCAGCGACCGCAGGGCGCTGGTGCCGCCGTAATAGACGAACAGGATGATCAGGATGTCCGGCACGCCGCGGACGATGGTGGTGTAGGCGTTGCCGAGGGCCCGCAGCGGCCGGGGCCCGGCCAGCTTGGCCCAGGCCCCGAGCAGCCCGAGGACCAGCCCGACCAGAGTGGAGGCGACGGCGATCTCCACCGTCACCAGCGCCCCGGCCAGGAGCTGCGCCCCCCACCCCTTCTCCCCGAAGCCCAGCAGGGCGGCGAGGTCCTCCATCGCCGCGGCCTCAGCCGTAGATGTCGAAGCCGAAATACTTGTCGTTGATCGTCTTGTAGAGGCCGTTGGCGCGGATCGCCTTGATCGCGGCGGAGAACCTGGCGGCCAGCGGGTCGCCCTTGCGCACCGCGATGCCGGCGCCGCTGCCCAGCAGCGGGTCGCGGATCGGCTGCCCCTTGACCTCGAAATCGGCGCCATCCGGCGACTTCAGGAAGCCGTCCATCAGCGCCACCGAATCCGCCAGCAGCAGGTCGACGCGGCCGGCGATCAGGTCGAGATTGGCGTTCTCCTGCGTGTCGTAGGTCTTGATCGTGACGATGCCCTTGTACTTCGCCTCGACATAGTTGGCATGGATGGTCGAGACCTGGACGCCGACGGTCTTGCCCTCGAGACCCGCGGGCGAGATCTCGATCGCCTCGCTCCGGGGGCCGACGAAGATCGCCGGCGAGTCGTAGTATTTGTCGCTGAAATCGACGACCTGCTTGCGCTCATCGGTGATCGACATCGAGGCGATGATGGCGTCGAACTTCTTCTCCTGCAGCGCCGGGATGATGCCGTCCCAGCTCTGCAGCACCCATTCGCACTTCACCTGCATCTGGGCGCAGAGCGCCTCGCCGATCTCGATCTCGAAGCCGTTCAGCTTGCCCTGGGCATCGACCCAGGTGAAGGGCGGGTAGGATTCCGGCGTGGTGCCGATGCGCACCACCTCCTGCGCCGCGGCCGAGCCTGCAAAAAAGGTCACTGCGATCGCCAGACAGGCGGAAAGGATCGGACGGTCCATTGCTCTGCGCTCCCTGTTTCTTGCTTCGACGGTGGCGCCCCTCAGGGTTCGAGGGGGCCGGGCCTAGACGTCGCGCTGGGCGACCGGCAGACCAGCTTCATCAGATCGTCCCCCGGGCGGGTCCGGCGATGCGCGCGGCGGGTCATGACCACGCCCGGCTGCGGTGCCCGCACCGGCACCCCGCCCCCTTCCTCGCCCGGCCGGACCAGGATCGTCGCCAGCAGGTCCCCGGCCTCGACCCGGTCGCCCGGCTTGCGGGCGAAGGAGATCGCGCCGCCCGCCGGCGCCTTGATCATCTCGACCCAGCCGAGCGGCACGGCCGGGCCCGCCCAGCCGGGCGGCGGCCCGGCATCGCCGGCGATCACGCCGCGGCCCGCCAGGAAGCGGAACAGCCCGGCCGCATCGGCCTCGGCCAGGCCGACATCGACGTCGCCCATCCCGCGCAGTTCGACCGTCGACACGGCGCGCCCGGCCAGGTCGCCCGTGCGCAGCCAGGGTTCCAGGCAGGCGCTGTCGAAGGCGCCGCCGCCATCCCCGTCCCAGAGCAGCACGGTGTCCGCCCCCATCGCGGCGGCCAGGTCGGACATGGCCGGCCACAGCGCCGTGGGGATGTAGAGGTAGAGCGGCGATTCATCGTCGCAATGCAGGTCGAGGACGATCTCGCAGGGCAGCGCCAGGCGGACCAGCCGGCCCTTCAGCCGTTCGGTCGCGGTGAGCACGGCATCGTCGCCCGGCAGCAGCGACGGGTCGGGCCGGTCCAGCAGCGGGAAGCCGCGGTTGAAATTGACCCGGCTGTCGAAGTCGTAGCGCCCCTGGCCGGAGCCGTGCAGCCATTGCTGCTGTCCGATCGGGTTGGCCCAGGGCACGATGGTGATGTCACCCCGGATGTCGCCGGCGGCCTCGGCCCGGCGCAGCTTCGCGCACAGCGCGTCGATGGCGATGACGCCGGGCAGTTCCTCGGCATGCAGCGCCGCCTGCAGATAGGCGGATGGACCACCGCCCCGCCCCTTGAAGCGCAGCACCGGGAGGCGCCATTCGAGGCCCGGCATATCGCCAGGAATCACGTCCCAGGATCGGTCCATGCCTGTCCTGCTCTGTCTCCGGATGGGAGCATGATCATGCCGCGCGCCTCAGGCGGCGTCGCTTGAAATCGGCCAGGATCTCGCGCGCCGCGTTGTGGCCGGGGGCCCCGGTGACGCCGCCGCCCGGATGGGTCCCCGATCCGCACATGTACAGGCCGGGCACCGGCGCCCGGTAGTCGCCATGCCCCAGCACCGGCCGGGCCGAGAAGATCTGGTCCAGCGACAGCGCGCCGTGGAAGATGTCGCCGCCGACCAGGCCGAAGGTCCGTTCGAGATCGAGCGGGCTGTTGATCTGGCGGCCCAGCACCGCCGCCTTGAAGTTCGGCGCCCAGGCATCGACCGCGTCGATGATCAGGTCGGCCACCGCCTCGCGATGATCGTCCCAGCTGGCCCCGTCCGGCAGGTTCGGGTCGAAATGCTGGCAGAACAGGCTGGCCACGTGCCGGCCGGGCGGCGCCAGCGAATCGTCGAGCGTGGACGGGATCAGCATCTCGATGATCGGGGCCTTCGACCAGCCGGCGGCCTTGGCGTCCAGATAGGCACGGTCCATGTAGTCGAGGCTGGGGCCGATGATGATGCCGCTGGTGTGGTGGTCGGCCAACGCCTTGCCGGGCAGGCAGGTGAAGTCCGGCAGTTCCGACAGCGCCACGTTCATCCGGAAGGTGGCGGAGCCGCATTTGTAGCGGTCCATGCGCTCGCGGAAGTCCGCCGGCAGCGCCGCCGGGTCGACCAGCCTGCCGTAGAGCAGCTTCGGGTTGAGGTTGGAGACGACGCAGCCGGCGCGGATGGCCTCGCCCGCCTCGGTCACCACGCCGACGGCGCGGCCGCCCTCGACGATCACCTCCCGCACCGCGGCGTCGGTGCGGATCACGGCGCCGCGCGCCGCCGCCGACTTCGCCATCGCCTGGGTGATGGCGCCCATGCCGCCGACCGCATGGCCCCAGATGCCCTTCTTGCCGTTCACCTCGCCGAAGACATGGTGCAGCAGCACATAGGCGGTGCCGGGATGGTGGGGGCTGGCGTAGTTGCCGACGATGCTGTCGAAGCCGAACAGCGCCTGCACCGCCGGCGTCTCGAACCAGCCGTCGAGGACGTCGGCCGCCGATTTGGTGAACAGGTCCAAGAGGTCGCGCCGCATCACCATGTCGAGCTTGCGCAGCCGGTTGCCGAGCGACCCGGCCCGGACGAGCTCCGGCAGCGCCGCCGACCAGCCGCCCTCGACGACGTTCGGCGGGGTGCGCAGCACGATGTCGCGCAGCACGTCGGCGATGGCTTCGAGCCGGTTGCTGTAGGCGTCGTAGCGCTCGGCGTCGCGGGCGGAGAACTTCGCGATCTCCACCTTGGTCCGGCCGCCCGGGCCGGCGATCAGGGCGCGGCCGTCGTCGACCGGCAGGAAATTGGCCAGCCGCCGCTCGATCACCTTGAGGCCGTGCCCCGGCAGGTCGAGGTCGCGGATCACCTTCGGGTTCAGCAGGCTGACCGTGTAGGAGGCGACGGAGTTGCGGAAGCCGGGATGGAACTCCTCCGTCACCGCGGCGCCGCCGACGACGCGGCGCCGCTCCAGCACCGTCACCTTCAGCCCGGCTGCCGCCAGATAGGCGGCGCAGACCAGGCCGTTGTGGCCCCCGCCGATGATCGCGACGTCGAAGACCTGTGAGTTCGCCATGAGGATCCGCCCGGCCCTGTTTTGCTGAACTTTACTCTGCCGCGAAGGCCGGCGCCTGCGACGCCTCGCGCCGCAGGCTCCAGCCCGCCGGCGGCGGGCGGTGCAGCCGGCTTTCCGGGATCAGCCGGCGCATCGCCCGGGCGAAGCTGCGCAGGCAGACCTCGGTCTCGCCGAGCGGGCCGACGGTGTAGCTGGACGAGCCCATGCCGGCCTGCACCCGGTCGATCAGCGTCTTGTCCTCGAGGTTGACCCGGCGGTTGATCCGCCAGTTCAGGTAGCGCGCGGCCTTCATCTCGGGCCGGTGGTCCGGATGGACATAGGCGATCTCGCGGATCACCGTCTCGGTCGGCGAGACCGGGATGAACTGCATGAAATCGATCTGGTCCGGGTAGATGTCGAAGGCGACGTTGGGCCAGAGCTTGAAATAGGTCCACAGCCGCTGCCGCTCCGGCGGCAGATGCGGGACCTCCGGCAGGAAGTGCTGGTAGGCCCGCTCCGACAGCACGGCCGACGGCCGCTCCTGCAGCTGGCCCCACATCTTGTCGACCCAGGGCCTGGCCTCGACGCCGTAGCCGCGGCCGAACAGCCGGGTCAGCCCGGGATGGGCGACGGTGATGTGCAGCCCGTCGGAATAGTTGTCGGCGACGTTCTTCCAGTTGACCGAGCGCGGCCGCAGCGTCACCCGGCCCAGCGGCACCATCTCCTCGATCCGGTAGGCCGCCATCTCCTCGGCATAGCCGCCCATCATCTCGGCCACGCTCGGTGTGCCCGGGACGAGGCGGATGAAGACGAAGCCGCAGAACACCTCGTGCTCGACCGGGACCAGCCCGTGGCCGCCGAAGTCGAAATCGCCGTAGCTGGAGCGCTGCGGCATGCCGACCAGCCGGCCGTCATGCTCGTAAGTCCAGGCGTGGTAGGGGCAGACGATGCGGCTGCCGCACTGGCCCTTGGGCCCGTCCAGCAGCCGCGCGGCGCGGTGCCGGCAGACATTGTGGAAGGCCCGCACCGCCCCGTCGCGGCCGCGCAGCACCACCACGTTCTCGCCCAGGAACTCGAAGGTGTGGAAGTCGCCCGGCTCGGGAATGTCGTTCAGGTGGCAGACCACCTGCCAGGAGGTGCGGAACAGCGCCTCCTGCTCGACCGCGAAGAACTCCGGGTCGCGGTAGATCCAGGCCGGCAGGCTGACATCGTCATCCGGCAGCCGCGTCTCGGTCGGCGCCGCCTCGGCGCGGCGATGCATCGGTTCGATCATTGGCTGGCCTCCCGCGGCCTTGCCGGCCGCCTTGTTATACAACCGTATAACAGCTTCGGAGAGGTGGTCAACCGTCAAGCCGACCGGTGTCAAGCCGACCGGCGCCGGGATCGCAAAGCAAAGGCCAATCTGGGACAAAGTCCCAAACTCAATGAGTTCCCCCTCCCGCAAGGGGGACTAGGAAAGAATGGGTTCAGGCTCTTCCGAAAGGTCTCGCTTGCGGGAGAGGGACCGGCAATCTGTGGCGATTTCCTTCAAGCGATTGCCCGGCGCGCCGGGCTGGCCAGGCGCCGCCAGAAGCTGCGACGGATCGCTTTCCCCAATCCGCCTCAATTGATCAGCTTTTCGGTCTCCTTATCAAACAGCCGCAGGCAGTCGGCCTCCGCACCGAATGCGACCGCATCGCCGGGCTTGAAGGCAATGCTCGAAGGCGCGCGAGCGACGACGTGCCCTTGGGGCAGATCGAGCAACAGGAATGTTTCCGAGCCGTGCGGCTCCGCCACCCGCACCGTGCCCGCGATCCGGATGGGGAAATTGTCCTGCCCGTCGGCCAGCAGGGTGAGTTCCTGCGGCCTCACCCCCAGGACGATCGATCGGCCGGTGCCGATGTCCGAGGGCAAGCCCAGCACCTCGGATAGGCGAACCGACGCGGCGTTCGCTCCGAGGTTCACCTGCCCGCCATCGATCGTCGCCTCGATCATGTTCATTTCCGGCGTGCCGATGAAACGCGCCGTGAAGATATCCGCCGGCCGATTGTACAGCTCCATCGGCGCGCCGACCTGGAGGATGCGGCCTTCGCGCATGACGACGATTCTGTCGGCGAGCGACATCGCCTCGACCTGATCGTGCGTGACAAAGACGATCGTGCTGCCGAGCCGCTGGTGCAACTGCTTGATCTCGAGCCGCATCTGCCCGCGCAATTGGGCGTCGAGATTGGAGAGCGGCTCGTCGAACAGGAAGGCCACGGGGTCGCGCACCATCGCCCGGCCGATGGCCACACGCTGCCTTTGCCCGCCGGAGAGCGCAGCGGGGCGGCGCTCGAGATAGGGATCGAGACTTAGGATTCGGGCAGTTTCACGGATGCGCGCCTGCTTTTCCGCCTTGGGGAGCTTGGACCTGTAGAGTCCGAAGCCGATGTTCTGCGCCACGGTGAGATGCGGATAGATCGCGTAGTTCTGGAAGACCATCGCGATGTTCCGATGCTTGGGGTCGTGGTCGTTGACCACCTGGCCGCCGATGCGCAGCGTCCCGCCGGAAATCGCCTCCAGGCCCGCGATCATGCGCAGGGTCGTGGATTTGCCGCAGCCCGAAGGACCAACCAGCACGACGAATTCGCCGTCTTCGACGGTAAGGTCGATATCGTGCACGGTCCTAATGCTGCCGTAGCGCTTGGTGATCTTCTCGAGCTCGATCCTGGCCATCATCCACCTTTCGCGACGTCTTGAATGCGGCGTTCGAGTTCGTCCGCCGCAGCGGCCTCCCGCGCGGCGATCGCCGCGGCACGGGCCGCGAACGCGTCCAGCGCCACGCGGTAGCCCGCAAGGGCCGGGTCCATGGCGGCGGGGGCCGGGCCGCCGAAGCGATCGCGCACCGCGACAAAGTGCTCGGGCGAGACCATCCGGGCGAATTCGGCCGCATCGGCCACTGGCTTGCGCCCGAGATGGCGCTCGAAGGCCAAGGCGAAGGCCGGGTAGCCGTCCGTCGGCAGATCGCCTGATATGGCCACGACGGCGCGGGCGACCTCGGCGGCGATCTCATGCCCTTGTCGGAAGGACAAACCCTCGCTGCGCACGAGCCAGTCGGCCAGTTCGGTGATGGTGGCGCAGGAGCGGCTTAGATTGGCGGCGACGCGTTCGGAATCGATGCGGCAGGCCTGGAGGGTGGCCGTCAGGAGATCGAGCACGCGCTGAGCGACGTCGAAGACCTGATAGCCCATCTCGTGCGTCTCGGCCTCGCTGTCGGTCATGTCGGTGAACGGCGTGTTGTGCATCACGTCGACGACCGCCCGAGCGCGCCCGACAGCCTGACTGGACAGATGCCGCAGATGCTCGAGCGGCACCGGATTGCGCTTCTGCGGCATGATCGACGAAACCTGCACGAAGCCATTCGGCAGATAGAGTTGACCGACCTCGAAGCTCGACCAGAACTGAAAATCCTGGATCGGGCGGCCGAGATGCAGAAACAGGAGCACGATCGCGCTGTAGACCGATGTCAGATAGTCGGTCGCGGCGATGCAGGAATAGGAATTCCGCTGCGGCGCCGCGAAGCCGAGGAGTTCGGCGACGCGTTGCCGGCTGATCGGAAAGCCCGAAGTGGTGATCGCCGCCGCCCCCATCGGGCAAAGATCGACGATCGCGCGGGCGGCTTCGAGCCGCTCCACGTCGCGGATCAGCACCTCGCTCATCGCGGCGAGGTAATGTCCGTAGGTGGTGGGTTGGGCCGGCTGGCCGTGGGTATAGGCGACGATCAGGACATCCCGGTCACGAGCGGCCACCTCGATCAGCGCGGCCAGAAGCTTCCGACAGGCCGCCAGCAGGCGATCGACGCGGGGCTTGAGGCCGAGCTTGAGAAAGGTGTGGTCGATATCGTTGCGCGAGCGCGCCGTGTGCAGCCGGCCGCCGATGTCGGGCCCGACGCGTGCCTTCAACTCGCGCTCCATATGGAAGAAATAGTCCTCGACGTCGCCGCCATAGGCGAGGTCGTCCAGGCGGATCTCGCGGTCCATCGCCTGCAACGCACCGGCGATGGCGGCGCCCTGTGCCGCGCCGAGGACACCGGTTTCGACCAGCATGACGAGATGAGCCCGGTCGATCCGGCGCAGCGCCTCGGCATGGTAGCGTCGGGCGCCGTCGAACAGCGGCCGCAGCACGGTCTCCCGGTAGACCGGATCGGGGAAGCGTGACCCGTCCTTGGCCTGCAGAATGCTCATCATTTAGCCTTTGACTCCCGCAAGCATCACGCCGCGCACGATGTAGCGTTGAAAAAACAGGAAGATCACCAATGTCGGGATGGTCGCGAGAGCCGCCCCGGTCATGATCAGCTCCCACTGGATGGATTGCTCGACCGCGAAGCTCGAAAGACCGACCGGCAAGGTGTAGAGCGACTGATCGGTGGTCACGATCAGGGGCCAGAAGAACGCCGTCCAGTTGCCGAGGAAGGTGAAGATCGCCAGCGCCGAAAGCGCGGGCGTGACCAGCGGTAGCGCGACCTTCCACCAAATCGCGAACTCGTTGAGGCCGTCGACCCGCGCCGCTTCGAGGAAGTCGTTCGGGACCGTCTCGAAGAACTGCTTCATCAGGAAGACGCCGAAGGCGGTGATTATGCCGGGGAACATGATGCCCCAGTAGGTGTCGATCCAGCCGAGTTTGCTCGCCATCAGATACCAGGGGATGACCAGCATCTCGGTCGGAATCATCAGCGTCGACAGGATCGCCAGGAAGACCACCCGCCGGCCGGGGAAGCTGAATTTGGCCAGCGTGTAGGCGACGAGGCTGTCGAAGAACAGGCACGACAGGGTGACGATCGTCGCGATCAGGGCCGAGTTCAGGAACCAGCGGCCGAAGCGCCCATCGGACAGAACCTTGACGTAGTTGGCGAGTGTCGGCTGATCGGGGATCAGGCGCAGGTCATAGACTTGGCCGGCCGATTTCAACGAGGTCGAGAACATGAACAGGAGCGGCGTTATCATGACGACGCCGCCGAGGAACAGGACCGTCCAGGCCATGATGCGGCCGGGACGGACGGCGCCGTAGGCAGGAGCGGGCTTCTTGTTGTCACTGCTCAAGTCAGCGGCTCCTCAGGATCCAGAGTTGTGCCATCGAGATCGCGAACAGAATGGTGAACAGAACGACGGTCTGGGCCGCCGCATAGCCCATCTGATAAGAAGAGAATGCCGTCTGATAGATCATCAGGACCAACGGCTTGGTCGAGTTGAGCGGGCCGCCAGGATCATTGCTGGTCATGTTGTAGACTTGGTCGAAGATCCGCAGGAACCCGATCGACGAGAACACGACGAGGAAAACCGTGGTCGGCTTCAGCAGCGGTATGGTGATGCGAGCCAGGATCGCCCCCTCACCCAGCCCGTCGATGCGTGCCGCCTCATAATAGCTCGTCGGGATGGCGCGCAGCCCGGCCATGAAGATGATGATCTGGAAACCGAGATGCGCCCAGATCGCGGTCAGCATGATCGCCGGCAGCGCTTGGTCGACCGAGCGGAGGAAGGGCTGCGCCGGCACGCCGGCGAAGCCGAGGATGCTGTTGATGACGCCGATCGGTGGGGGCTGGTAGAACCAGCGCCAAACCCAGGCCATCGCTGCGGCGGCCGTGAGGTACGGCAAGAAGTAGAGCGCGCGGATCAGACCGTGCAGAAACCGCACGCGGTCGAGATAATAAGCGATGGCGAAAGACAGCAGGATCGCGATCGGCGTGCCGAAGATCAGATAGGCGAAGGTATTGCGGAAGACCTGCCAGAATACCGGATCGGCGAACAGCTTCCGGTAGTTGTCGAAACCGACGAACCGCGCCTCGTTCAGCAGGTCCCAGTCGGTCACCGACAGGTAGAAGGCTTCCAGCGTCGGATAGAAGCGGACGACGGCGAAGAAGGACACGGGCAGGGCGAGAAACACCCAGGCCCAGACGATCTGCTTCGCCGATATGGTCAGCCGCCCCCAGATGCCGCTGGAGCCGGCGCCCCGGGGCGATAGCGTCGTCGCAGTCATGCGCCCCGCCCCCTACTTCGCCTTGAACTTATCGAGGATGGCTTGCTCGCGGGCGGCTGCCGCGCTCAGCGCGTCGTCGATCGGCTGGTCCTGCAGCAGCACGCCGTTGATCATATCGATCGAGACCTGGCGCTGGGCCGTCTCATCGACCATCGGCGGCGTTGCCGCGTAGTCGAGCGCACGGATGAAGGGGCCGTAGATCGGGTCCTTGATATTGGCTTCGGTCAGCGCCACGGCGCGGCGGGCCGGCAGTTCGCCGACCTTCTCCAGCCAGATCGCCATCGCCTTCTCGGACGAGAGGAACGCAAGGAACTTCTGGGCCGCCGCCAGCCTCTCGCCCTCCGCCGACGCACCGATGGCGTTGGCGAAATAGCTGCCGAAATTGGCCCGCTTGCCGTCATGGGTGGGCAGCTCCGCGACGCCCCATTCGAAGCCCTGGATCGTCTTGTAGGAGGCGACGCGGAATGTTCCGTCGACCACCATGCCGGCGAGACCGGCGCGGAACGCCGCTTGGCCCTCGTCCATGAAACCCGCTTGGCCGACGTGATGCGCCTTCTGCAGACCCGTGTAGAATTCGAGCGACTTTCTACCGGCCTCGGTGTTGTAGGCGACCTTGCTGCCGTCCGCCGAATAGGACTCGCCGCCATACTGACGGACGAGGATCTCGCGCCACCAATTGTGGTCCTGCCGCGCAATATCGAGCGCGATGCCGACCTGCTGGTAGTTTCCGGCCGCGTCGCGCTTGACGATCGCCTTGGCGGCCGCGACGAGCTCGTCCAGCGTCTGCGGAGGCTTCTCCGGGTCGAGCCCGGCCTCTTGGAACAGGTTCTTGTTATAGAAAAGCGCCATGGCGCGCACAGCCGTCGGCAGGCCGTAATATTGGCCGTCGCGCTTCATCGCCGAGACGATGGGGAAGAAGTCCCGTTCGATCTCCTCATCCTTGAACGCCGCCTTCGACAACGGCTGGATCAGCTTGCCCGCGATGAACGTGTCGAGCCAGCCATAGAAAAGCTGCATCACCTCAGGGTCGCGCCCGGCCATCTTGGCCGCGATCAGCCGCGTCTGGTAATCGGCGTAGGGAAAGGTCATCTGCTTGACCGTGATGTCGGGATTCTCGGCCTCAAATTGCTTGATCAGCTCAGTCATCGCCTGGACGCGGGTGTCGAAGACGTACTGCCAGTACTGAATCTCGACCGCGTGCACCCGGCTGGAGACGAACGCGAAAACGCCAAAGGCCGCGGCCAAGAGCGACCGACGAATCGAGGATCGGGCGATTGCCGACAAGCTCATCAGGGTTCCTCCCGTGCCAGAATCATTTTGCTCGCATTTAAGCAAGCGCTTGCGTAGCGCGAGGTATCGTACGTGAGCGTTGGCGTTTGTCAACTGAGGCCATATCAGCTAAATCTGGCTATTCGTCGGCCGTTTTGGCCGTTTCCACAGACCGATTCCGTGAGTGGCTCCAGGTGCATGAGAGAAGCAAGCGCTTGCATCAAATCACGATGAATCTGAAGACGCTCGCCCTTGAGCTCGGTCTTTCGCAATCCACTGTGAGCCGAGCTCTACGGTCCCATCCCAGCATTCCGGAGACGACGCGGCGGCGGGTCGTTGCCGCCGCCGAAGCCGCCGGGTACCGGCCGAACGCGCGGGCGCGCAGCCTCGCGATCGGCCGGGCCGAGGCGATCGGGCTCGTCTTCCCGCTCGAGCGGCTTCAACTGCCCGAGACCAATTTCGTGGATGTGCTGGCGGGCATCTCGACCGCTGTCACGCGCCGCAACTACAGCCTGCTGCTGGCGCCGTTCGAGGATGATGAGGCAGCTATCCTGCGCAAGCTGGCGTCATCAAAGGCCGTCGACGGCGTCATCATCACGCGCCCCCTCGTCGACGATCCGCGCATCGCCCTGCTGAACCAGCTTCGCCTGCCCTTCGTCGTGCATGGCCGCAGCGAGGTGAAGGAGCCCTATTCCTTCGTCGACACGGACAACGATACGTCGTTTGAACGCTTGACGAGTCTGCTCCTCGATTACGGACATCGGCGCATCGTGGCCATAAATGGCCTCGAGAAGTTCCGTTACGCCGCGGCACGCGCCGCGGCCTTCCTGCGCGCCTTCGCCGCTCGCGGGCTGGCCCCGCTGCCGGATGCCATCGAGTTCGTCTCGATGACGGAAGCCACGGGCTACGAAACCGCAAGGCGCCGGCTCGACGGCCGAGAGCGGCCGACCGCCTTTGTCTGCGGGTCGGTCTTTCAAGCCCGCGGCGTCTATCGCGCCATAAGTGAGCATGGGCTGAAGATCGGGGCCGACGTTTCGGTGGTCTGCCATGATGACGGCGTCAGGGGATGCAGCGCCGCCGAGTTTGCACCGCCGCTGACGGCAACTGCGACCTCGATCCGCGGCGCGGGCGAACGGCTCGCCCTGATCCTGATCGAGCTGATCGAAAAGAACGTCTCGGAACCCATCCGTGAGATCCTGCCCTTCGAACTCATCCTGCGCGATTCCGTAGCCTTGGCGCAGCCGCAACCCTAGGGCCGGGCGCGCTCGCTGCTTTATGCGGTGAAGTCGATGCCTGGAAGGATGCGCGCCGCCCTGCCCTCACCGCTCCCGCGCCGCCCCCTCCGGCGGGCGGTCGATCAGCCGTTCGATCTCCGCCATCGCCTCGGCCGGCAGCGGTCCCTTCTCCAGCGCGCCGACATTCTCCCGCACCTGCGCCACCGACCGGAAACCGGGGATCGGCAGGGTGCGCGGCGACCTGGACCAGAGCCAGGCGAGCGCCCCCTGGGCCGGGCTGCGGCCGTCGGCGGCGAGCAAGTGCCGGATCCGCTCCAGCTTCTCGGCGAAGCCCGGCACGACCCGGCCGTCCTTGAAATAGTCCATCCAGCCGAGGGTGTTGGACCGGACGTCGCCCGCCGGCAGCACCTGCCCGGCCGCGAATTTGCCGGTCAGCAGCCCCATGGCCAGCGGCGAGCGGTTGATCGAGATCAGCCCGTGCCGTTCGGCCACGCCGGACATGGTCGGCGCGTCGAAGAACAGGTTCATGCCGTGCTGCACGGCGACGAAGCCATCCCGCCCGGCATGGGCCGCCGCCCGCTCCGGGTAGTCGGTGCTCCAGCCATAGGCGCCGATGGCGCCGCCGACGCGGAGGGCGTCGAGTTCGTCGAACACCTCGCCGGCCCGGTCGATCGCCATCGAGTTCAGGTGCAGCTGCACCAGGTCCAGCCGGTCGCGCCGCAGCCGGCGCCGCGATGCGTCCACCGCGCTGCGCACCTCGCGGCGCAGGTCGCCGTCCTCGATGCTGCCGCCATACTGCTTGGTGGCGGGGTCGAAGCGATTGCCGAGCTTGGTCGCGATCACGACCTCGTCGCGGCCCTCCAGGGCCTGGCCCAGCACCTCCTCGGAATGGCCGGCGCCGTAGACGTCGGCGGTGTCGAAGAACCGGATGCCGAGATCGACGGCGCAATGGATGGCCGCGATCGATTCCGCGTCGTCCACCGCACCATAGCCGAGCGGCGTGTCGCCGGCGAAGAACGGGCCGCCGATCGCCCAGCAGCCGAGGCCGAGGCGCGGCACCTCTCGCCTATCCCACAGGCGGATTTGCGTGGCCGGTTCGGTTTGGTCGGTCATGGCGCTTCCCTTTTCATCATCGAAAAGAATGGGGATCAATGATGGGAAGGCTATCCGCTATGATCCGGGCCCGGAACACGCAGCACTGAAATGAGCGTTGCAGGAATGAAAAGCCCGGTCGATTGGGAGGACATCCGCCTGTTCCTGGCCGTGGCCCGCGGCGAGGGCTTGAGCGCCGCGGCCCGCCAGGCGGGATCGAGCCCGGCCACGCTGGGGCGCCGGATGACGGCGCTGGAGCGCAGCCTGGGCCAGCGCCTGTTCGTCCGGGAGCGGCTGGGCTACCGCCTGACCGAGCCGGGGCGCCAGTTCCTGGTCCAGGCGGAGGAGATGGAGGCGGCCGCCACCGGCATCGAGCGCTGGCGCGACGGCCTGTCGCCGCGCCGCACCGTGCGGATCTCGGCCGGGACATGGACCTCCTGGTTCCTGGCCCGGCACATCGATGCGCTGTGGTCGCCCGGCGAGGCCTGGACGATCGACTTCGTCGCCGCCAACGCCCGGCTCGACATCGCCCGCGGCCAAGCGGACATCGGTGTGCGCAACCGGCGGCCGGAGGAGCCGTGGCTGGCCGGGCGGCGGACCGGCGACATCGCCTTCGCCGTCTATGGCCGGCGCGGCGGCGACCTGGAGGAGCGCTGGATCGGCGTCACCGGTGACGGCACCGTCACCCCCTCGGCCCGCTGGGTGGCGGAACGGTACGCCGCCGCCATCGTCGCTCGCGGCAACGATCCACGGCTGATCCTGGACCTGCTGCACCGCGGTGTCGGCCGGGCGGTGCTGCCCTGCTTCGTCGGCGACGCCGATCCGGATCTCGACCGGCTGCAGGAGGTGGAGGAGCTGCGTCACCAGCAATGGCTGGTGCTGCACCAGGACGAACGGCGCCACCCTGCGGTGCGCGCCGTGATCGAGCGCATCGTCCGGCTGATGCGGGACAACCGGGCGCTATTGCGCGGCTAGGTATCCGCCGCCAGTCCCATGGCGTTGCCGGACAGGAGGCCGTCGACCCAGCCATTGGCGATGCGCACGGCGTCGTCCGGCGTGAACACCGAGGGGTCGAGGCAGAGCTCGAGCCACAGCCCGTCGAGCATGGCGGTGAAGGCCAGCGCCGCCAGCACCGTGTCGACCCGGCGCTGGCGGGCGCCGACAGCCTCGGCGATCAGCCCTTCGAGCCGACTGCGATAGGCGGCGTAGACATCGCGGTGGATCCGGCGGATCGCCTCGTCGCGGCGCACCAGGGCCCAGAAGGACAGCCAGATCGACAGCAGGTCGGGGTCCAGCACCGGCGGCCGGAAGCTGGCGTCGATGAAAGCGCGCAGCCGCGCCTCGGGCGCCGAATCCGCCGCGTCCAAGGCGACGGTCAGGGTCTCGGCCACGTGGCTGCCGATGAAACGGTAGGTCTCGGCGATCAGGGTGTCGATGCCGCCGAAATAATGGCGCACCAGCCCGGGCGACACGCCGGCGCGGGCGCAGACCTCGCGCACGGAGGTGGCCGCGTGGCCGCGTTCGGCCAGGCATCGGGCCGTGGCTTCGATCAGCGCCCGGCGTCGCACCGCCGGCAGTTCGCGCGTGAACTTCGCGCGCGGCCCTGGTTTATGGTCGGGCACGCGATCGGATGGGGCGGAGCGGGGCCCGGCCACGAAAGGCAACGGCCCGGGGTTTCCCCCGGGCCGTGTCCGTCGTCACAGCAGCTGGACGGCTTCCGCCATCGGGCCCTTCTGGCCCATGCGGACCGTCAGGCGAACCCGCTGCTCGCTGTTCAGGCTCGGCAGGCCGGCCTTCTGCAGGGCGCGCGAGGCGACGTAGACGTCCTTGCCGCCGTCGTCCGGCGTCACGAACCCGAAGCCCTTCTCTGCATTGAAGAACTTCACCGTGCCCTCGACCTCGGTCGCCGGGCCGCTGAAGCCGCCGCGATCGCCGCCGAAGCCGCCACCACCACCACCACCGAAGCCGCCACGGCCGCCACCGTCGCCGAAGCGGCTCGGGCGGAAGCCGCCGCCGCCACCGCCGGCCGGCGGGGCACCGAGCTCCTCAATGCGATGGATCACCGCGACCTGCGGGCCCTTCTGACCTTCCGCGATGTCGCAGACGATCTTCGTGCCCTCATACATTTCGCGATGGCCGGACTGTTCCACGACCGAGGCGTGCAGGAACGCATCCGGCGAACCGTCCGTCACCTGGACGAAGCCGAAGCCCTTCGTCGGGTTGAACCACTTGACCACTGCCGTCACGTCACGGCGATATTCGCCGCCTCCGACGCGCGGCGGATGACGTCGGTTCATCATTGAACTGAAACTCCAAGAGAAAGTGCTGCACCAGGACCAAGGGTGCGGCTTCCGCGAGCGGAAACCAAACTCTGTCCGCTCGCAACCGGCTGCGCACCGGTGCTGGACGGTCTGAACGTTTTTGTCGAGACGACCATTCGTTACCTGAGACAACCAGCCCGCGCGTGATGACCACCCGCGGGCGAAGTAACGTCTCTCTACCCCTCAGCCGAGCCTACAGAAGACACCCGGACGAACTATAACCTCAGGCCGCGCGCCTTGACCATAGGCGTCGCACCGGGCCGAGAGAGAATCTTTCGCAGCGCTATTCGGGCGAAAGTCAGCGCGACAGCCGCACCGGGGCGCCGGTCTTGACCGACTCCCAGGCCGCGTCGGCAAGCAGCAGGGCTCGTTTCCCGTCCTCGCCGCCGGCCCGGGGCGCCCGCCCCTCCAGCACCGCGTCGATGAAGTCGTCGAGCTCGCGCCGATAGGCCTCGGCATAGCGTTCCAGGAAGAAGTGCAGCGGCTTGTCCCGCACCACACCGTCGGCGCCGGCATATTCCACCGTGGTCGCCGCCCGGTTCTCGGCCCGCAGCATGCCGAGCGAGCCGAAGGCCTCGACCCGCTGGTCGTAGCCGTAGACGGCGCGGCGGCTGTTCGAGATCTGGGCGATGGCGCCGCCCGCGGTCTTCAGCGTCACCACCGCGGTGTCGACGTCGCCCTCGGCGCCGATCGCCGGGTCGACCAGGTTGCTGGCCGTCGCATAGATCTCCACCGGCTCCTCGCCCAGCAGCCAGCGAGCGATGTCGAAATCGTGGATCATCATGTCGCGGAACAGCCCGCCGGAGACGCGGATGTAGCTGGCCGGCGGCGGGCCGGGGTCACGGCTGGTGATCGCCACTAGCTCGACCTTGCCGATGCGGCCCTCGGCGATGCCGGCATGGACCGCCTCGAAGCTGGGGTCGAAGCGCCGGTTGAAGCCGAGCGCCAGCGGCACGCCGGCCTGGGCGACGATGTCGAGGCAGCCCTCGACCCGGGCGCTGTCGAGGTCGATCGGCTTCTCGCAGAAGATCGCCTTGCCGGCCTTGGCCGCGGCCTCGATCAGGTCGGCATGGGTGTCGGTCGAGCTGGCGATCACCACCGCGTCGGCGCCGTCCAGCGCGGCCAGCCCGTCGCCGACCGCGGCGCCGTGCTGCTTGGCCAGCGCCTCGGCGGCCTCGTGATGCACGTCGACCACCGCCACCAGCTGGGTGCGCGGATTCCGGGCGATGTTGTCGGCATGGATCTTCCCGATCCGTCCGGCACCGAACTGGCAGATCTTGAGCATGGTTCTCCCTTTCGCGGTGCGCCGGGTCTGCGCCCCGGCATTGGCCCTCGCGACGCGCCGGATCATCGTCCCGGCGGCGGCCGACAGCGACAGAAAAATCAGAATTCTGAGGTTGCAGTCAAATGGAATATTTGTTCTATTTGATCGAAATCGCCCTTGGGGAGGACAGCCATGACCCGCCATCTGACCGGCCACCGCGGCGGCTTCGGCCCGGGGCTGACGCAGATCACCCGCTTCGACGAGCCCGAGGACGACACCGGCATCGCGGTATCCGTACTGAAGCTGGCACCGGGCGAGAGCCGCGAGATCGAGACCGCGAACGAGACCGCCTGGCTCCTGATGTCCGGCATCGCCGAGGTGACCGTCGACAACAGCACGGTGCGCTTCTCGCGCGCCTCGCTGTTTGATGAATCGGCCAGCGCCGTGCATGTCGCGGCGGGCGCCCGGGTGCGGCTTTCGGCCCAGGCCGAGGCCGAGTTCACCGTCTACGAGACGAAGAACGCCAAGCCCTTCCCGTCGCGCCTGTTCCAGCCGGAGGACGTGCCGAACGAGCACCGCGGCAAGGGTCAGGTCGACGATGCCTGCTACCGCTACGTCCGCACCATCTTCGACCTGCGCAACAGCGACCCGAATGCCGAGCTGGTGCTGGGCGAGGTCGTCACCTTCCCGGGCCGCTGGTCGAGCTATCCGCCGCACCACCACCCGCAGCCGGAGATCTATCACTACCGCTTCACCGATCCGCGCGGCTACGGCCATGCCGAGCTGGGCGAGACCGTGCTGAAGGTGCGCGCGAACGACACGATCAAGATCTTCGACGGCTTCGACCACGCGCAATGCGCGGCGCCCGGCTACGGCATGTACTACGCCTGGGTGATCCGGCACCTAGCGGGCAACCCCTACACCGTGCCGGAATTCACCGAGGAGCACCGCTGGACCATGGACGCCACGGCCGAGTTCTGGCGCCCGGAGGGAGTGTCCCGACATGGCTGATCCGGTGCTCGACGTCATCTGCATCGGCCGGTCCTCGGTCGACCTCTATGGCGAGCAGGTCGGCGGTCGGCTGGAGGACATGGCGTCCTTCGCCAAATATGTCGGCGGCTGCCCGACCAACATCTCCGTCGGCGGCGCCCGGCTGGGCCTGCGCACCGCCCTGCTGACCCGGGTCGGCGACGAGCATATGGGCCGCTTCATCCGCGAGCAGCTGGCGGCCGAGGGCGTCGACACCAGCCACGTCATCACCGACGCGAGGCGCCTGACCGCACTGGTGATCCTGGGCATCCGCGACCGCCATACCTTCCCGCTGATCTTCTACCGCGAGGACTGCGCCGACATGGCGCTGTCCGAGGACGACATCGACGAGGCCTTCATCGCCTCGGCCCGCGCCGTGGTCGTCACCGGCACCCATTTCTCCACCCCCTCGGTCGCGGCGATGAGCCGGAAGGCGATGCGGCTGGCCCGTGCTCATGGCCGCAAGGTGGCGCTGGACATCGACTACCGCCCGGTGCTGTGGGCCCTGACCGGCCACGGGCTGGGCGAGGAGCGCTTCGTCGAGAGCTCGGCGGTCACTGCGCATCTGCAGGCGATCCTGCCGGACTGCGACCTGATCGTCGGCACCGAGGAGGAGATCCACATCGCCGGCGGCGCCACCGAAACGCTGGCGGCACTGCGCCGGGTGCGCAAGCTGAGCGCCGCCACCATCGTGGTCAAGCGCGGGCCGATGGGCTGCGTCGTGTTTCCGGGCGCGATCCCGGACGACATCGAGCAGGGGGTGAAGGGCCCCGGCTTCCCGGTTGAGGTCTACAACGTGCTCGGCGCCGGCGACGGCTTCATGGCCGGCTTCCTGCGCGGCTGGCTGCGCGACGAGCCGGTCGAGGCCGCCTGCCGTTACGCCAATGCCTGCGGCGCCTTCGCCGTGTCGCGCCACGGCTGCGCCCCGTCCTATCCGAGCTGGACCGAGCTGTCTCAGTTCCTGGCCGAGGGCAGCGCCCATCACCGGCTGCGCGAGGACCCCGCCCTCAACCAGGTGCATTGGGCGACGACGCGGATCCGCGACTGGCCCGAGGTCCACGCCATGGCCTTCGACCACAGGTCGCAGCTGGAGGAGATGGCGGCGCGCCACGGCGTCGACCCGGAGCGGATCGGCGACTTCAAGCTGCTGGCCTGGCAGGCGGCGAGGCAGGCGCATGGCGACCGGCCAGGCTTCGGCGTGCTGATCGACGGGCGGCTGGGCAGCGAGGCGCTGTTCGCCGCCGCCGGCAGCGGCGCCTGGATCGGCCGGCCGATCGAGCTGCCGGGATCGCGACCGCTGCGCTTCGAGGGCGGGCCGGATGTCGGCGTCACCCTGCGGGAATGGCCGCTGGAGCATGTGGTGAAGTGCCTGGTGCAGTACCACCCGGACGACCCGCCGGAGATCCAGGCCGAGCAGGACCGCCAGCTGCTGGCCCTGTTCGATGCCAGCCGCGCCACCCGGCACGAGCTGCTGATCGAGGTGATCCCGCCGAGGTCGATGCCGGCCGACGATCGCACCGTGGCCCGGGCACTGGACCATCTCTACGGCATCGGCATCCATCCGGACTGGTGGAAGCTGCCGCCGCCGCCATCGGAGACGGCGTGGCAGGCGATCCAGGAGGTGATCGCCCGGCGCGACCCGCATTGCCGCGGCGTGGTGCTGCTGGGGCTGGAGGCGCCGGAGGAGGAGCTGACGGCCGCCTTCACCCTGGCCGCGCGCCAGCCCTGGTGCCGCGGCTTCGCGGTCGGCCGCACCATCTTCGGCCGCGCGGCCGAGGACTGGATCGCCGGGCGCATCGACGACGACGAAGCGGTGAGACGGATGGCCGCCGGCTATGGCAGCCTGATCGCCGCCTGGGAGAATGCCCGCGCCGCAGCGCAAGCCGCGGCCTGAAGGAGCGATAGGGATGGGAACCGTGCGTTTGACCATGGCGCAGGCCCTGGTGCGCCACCTCGCCGCGCAATGGACCGAGGCGGAGGACGGCAGCCGCGAGCGCCTGTTCGCCGGCTGCTGGGCGATCTTCGGCCACGGCAACGTCGCCGGCATGGGCGAGGCGCTGTACGCCCATCGCGAGGAATTGCCGACCCTGCGCGCCCATAACGAGCAGGCGATGGCCCTGGCCGCGGTCGCCTATGCCAAGGCCAAGTTCCGCCGCCGGATGATGGCGGTCACCACCTCGATCGGGCCCGGCGCCACCAACCTGGTGACCGCCGCGGCGCTGGCCCATGTCGACCGGCTGCCGGTGCTGCTGCTGCCCGGCGACGTCTATGCCAGCCGCCGGCCCGACCCGGTGCTGCAGCAGGTCGAGGATTTCGGCGACGGCACGGTCAGCGCCAATGACTGCTTCCGCCCGGTGTCGCGCTATTTCGACCGGATCACCCGGCCGGAGCAGATCCTGACCGCCCTGCCCCGGGCCCTTTCGGTGCTGACCGACCCGGCCGAATGCGGGCCGGTGACCTTGGCCCTGTGCCAGGACGTGCAGGCCGAGGCCTATGACTACCCCGCCTGGTTCTTCGAGGACCAGTTGCACCGCATCCGCCGCCCGGGCCCGGACGAGGCCGAGCTGGCCCAGGCCGTCGCGGCGCTGCGGAAGGCCGAGCGGCCGCTGGTGATCGCCGGCGGTGGCGTGCTCTATTCCGGCGCGGCCAAGGCCTTGGCCGGATTCGCCGAGCGCCACGGCCTGCCGGTCGCCGAGACCCAGGCCGGCAAGGGCAGCCTGGCCTGGAACCACCGGGCCAATGCCGGCTCGATCGGCGTCACCGGCTCGAGTGCCGCCAATGCGCTGGCCGTCGACGCCGACGTCGTGCTGGCGGTCGGCACCCGGCTGCAGGACTTCACCACCGGCTCCCGCGCCCTGTTCCGGAAGCCGGGGCGGACACTGATCCAGCTGAACGCCGCCGTGTTCGATGCCGGCAAGCACGGCGCCCTGCCGCTGGTCGCCGATGCGAGGCGCGGCCTCGACGAGCTGTCCGAGGCGCTGGGCTCCTGGACCGCGCCGAAGCCCCAGTCCGATCGGACGAAGGGACTGATCGCGGAGTGGACGGCCTGGGTCGACCGCGCCACCGCGGCCAGCAATGCCCCCCTGCCCTCCGACGCCCAGGTGCTGGGCGCGGTTAACCGGGCGGCCGGGCGCGGCGCCGTCGTGGTCTGCGCCGCCGGCGGCCTGCCGGGCGAGCTGCACAAGCTGTGGCGCACCGACG
The DNA here is from genome assembly GCF_042743185.1 of Inquilinus sp. NPDC058860. Classification (NCBI taxonomy): domain Bacteria; kingdom Pseudomonadati; phylum Pseudomonadota; class Alphaproteobacteria; order Rhodospirillales; family Rhodospirillaceae; genus Inquilinus; species Inquilinus sp. NPDC058860. Next base: position 61,411 of record NZ_JBHYMS010000043.1, read on the forward strand.
CGCCGGGCGGCTACCACCTGGAATACGGCTATTCCTGCATGGGCTACGAGATCGCCGGCGGCCTCGGGGTCAAGCTGGCCCGGCCGGACCGCGAGGTCTACGTCCTGGTCGGCGACGGCAGCTACATGATGATGAACTCCGAGATCGCGACCGCGGTGCAGCAGGGCGTCAAGCTGACCATCGTCGTGCTCGACAACCGCGGCTTCGGCTGCATCAACCGGCTGCAGAACGCGACCGGCGGCGCCTCCTTCAACAACCTGTTCCGCGACATCGACGGCGCCCAGCCGATCAACTTCGCCGGCCATGCCGCCAGCATGGGCGCGGCGTCGGAGAAGGTGGCGGGCATCGCCGAGCTGGAAGGCGCGCTGCTGCGCGCCAAGGCGACCGACCAGACCAGCGTCATCGTCATCGACACCGACCCGGTGGTGACGACCGAGGCCGGCGGCGCCTGGTGGGACGTGGCCGTCCCCGAGGTCTCCGACCGCGACCAGGTGCGCCGGGCCCGCGCCAGCTACGAGGAGCAGCTGGCCGGGCATCCCGTCACCGGGCGTGATGCATGAGCCATTCCCCGCACACGAACCCCACGAGACCGCCGCGATGACCGTCACCCTCGGTACCAACCCGATCGCCTGGAGCAACGACGACCTGCCGGAGCTGGGCGGCGAGACGCCGCTCGAGACCTGCCTGTTCGAGGCGCGCGAGGCCGGCTTCACCGGCATCGAGCTGGGCAACAAGTTCCCGCGCCAGGCCGACGCGCTGCGGCCGATCCTGGAGGCGCATGGCCTGAATCTCATTTCCGGCTGGTACAGCGCCAACCTGCTCGACCGCTCGGTCGAGGAGGAGATCGCGGCGATTGAGCCGCATCTCGCCCTCCTCGCCGCGCTCGGCTGCAAGGTCATGGTGTTCTGCGACACCTCCGGCGCCGTGCATGGCGACCGGGGCACGCCGCTGTCGCAGCGCCCGACGCTGCCGGAGGATGCGTGGCCGGAGTTCGGGCGCAAGCTGACCGCGGTCGGCGACCATATGGCGAAGCGCGGCGTCCGACTGGCCTATCACCACCACATGGGCACGCTGGTGCAGAGCGAGGCCGAGGTCGACCTCTTGATGCAGCACACCGGCCTGTCGGTCGGGCTGCTGCTCGATTCCGGCCATATGACGGTGGCGGGCGGCGACCCGGCGGCGCTGGCCAGGCGCTACGCCAGCCGGATCAACCACGTCCATGCCAAGGACGTGCGCCGCGACGTGCTGCAGAAAGTGCGCGACGAGGATCGGAGCTTCCTCGACGGCGTCATCGGCGGGCTGTTCACCGTGCCGGGCGACGGCATGATCGACTTCCCGCGGATCTTCGACGCCCTGCCGAAGAGCTACAGCGGCTGGATGGTGGTGGAAGCCGAACAGGACCCGGCCAAGGCCCATCCGCTGACCTATGCCCGGCTGGGCTACCGCAACCTGTGGAAGTTCGCGACCGGCGCCGGCTTCGAGGTGAAGGTCTGACGCCGTCAACACACTGTTTATGCAGATTTCCCCATCCGGGCGAAGCGGTTGATGTCATAGTGACGCATCGAATCAACTCACCCGGATGGTGAAATGTCGGCCTTCTCGTCCTTCTTCGCCTTCTTCGCCCGCATCTTCCTCGCCGTCCTGTTCGTCGTCTCCGGCTGGGCCAAGCTGACCGGCTTCGAGGGCACCGTCGGCTATGTCGCCTCCAACGGCCTGCCGGTGCCGCAGCTCTTCGCCGCGCTGACCATCCTGGTCGAGCTCGGCGGCGGCATCCTCCTGATCCTCGGCCTGTTCTCGCGCCTGGCCGCCTTCGTCATGGCCGGCTTCACGCTGCTGACCATCGTCGTCGTCCACCATTTCTGGACCATGGCCGATGCCGAGATGCAGCTGAACCAGCTGATGGCGATGAAGAACCTGGCGATCGCCGGCGGCCTGCTGATGGTCACCGCCTTCGGCCCCGGCGCCTGGGCGATCGGCCCCGGCCGCGACTGAGGCACGGCCGCCCGGACGGATCGGAAGCGGCGGGCCTCGAGCCCGCCGCTTTCGTTGAGGTCAGCGGTGCTTGAACGCGGCCGGCCGCTTCTCGGCGAAGGCAGCCATGCCCTCGCGTCGGTCCTCGGTGGCAAAGGTGGCGTGGAACAGGCGACGCTCGAACAGGATGCCCTCGGCCAGCGGCGTCTCGTCGGCACGGTGCACCGCCTCCTTGGCCATCATCGTGATCGGCAGCGAGTAGCCGGCGATGGTCTCCGCCGCCTTCAGCGCCTCGGCCAGCAGTTCGGCCGCCGGCACCACGCGGGCGACCAGGCCCGACCGCTCGGCCTCCGCCGCATCCATCATCCGGCCGGTCAGCACCAGGTCCATCGCCTTGGACCGGCCGATCAGCTTGGTCAGGCGCTGGGTGCCGCCGGAGCCCGGGATGGTGCCCAGCCTGATCTCCGGCTGGCCGAACTTCGCCGAGTCCGCGGCGATGATGAAGTCGCACATCATCGCGATCTCGCAGCCGCCGCCCAGGGCATAGCCTGCGACCGCGGCGATGATCGGCTTGCGCAGCTTGGTGATGCAGGTCCAGTTCTCGATCAGATTGCCGCGATAGGCGGCGATGAAGTCCTTCGACGCCATCTCCTTGATGTCCGCCCCCGCGGCGAAGGCCTTCTCCGACCCGGTCAGGACGACGGCGCCGATGCCGTCGTCGGCGTCGAAGGCCACCAGGGCCTGGCCGAGGTCCCGGAAGATCGCGTCGTTCAGGGCGTTCAGCGCCTGCGGCCGGTTCAGCGTGATCAGGCCGACCCGGCCCCGGGTCTCGACCAGGATGGTCTCGTAGCTCGCGGTCATGAGGGTTCCTCCGCATCTTCGATTGATCGAACGCCCGGTCAGCGCTGGCAGACCGGGCAGAAGAAGGTGCTGCGGCCGGACTGGACGAGGCGCCGGACCGTGCCGCGGCATCCCGGCGTCCGGCACGGCTCGCCCTCGCGGTCGTAGACCGACCAGGAATGCTGGAAATAGCCGAGCTCGCCGTTGACCTGGACATGGTCGCGCAGGGACGACCCGCCGGCCTCGATGGCGCGCCGCAGCACCGCCTTGATCTCCGGCACCAGCCGCGCCGCCCGCACGCCCGCCACCGAGGCGGCGACGCGACGGGGCGAGATCCGCGCCGCCCACAGCGCCTCGCAGACATAGATGTTGCCGAGGCCGGCGACGACGCGCTGATCCAGGAGAGCCGCCTTGATCGGCGTGATCTTGCGGGCCAGGGCCTGATCCAGAGTGGCGGCGTCGAACTCGTCCGACAGCGGCTCCGGCCCCAGCGCCTCCAGCGCCTTGTGGGCGTGCAGCGCGTTCTGGCTGACCAGGTCCATCATGCCGAAGCGGCGGGTGTCGTTGAAGGTGACCACCGATCCGGCCTCGGTCTCGAACACCACATGATCGTGCGGGCTGACGATCTGCGGCCGCCCCTGGCTGACCATCATCCGGCCGGACATGCCGAGATGGATCAAGAGCACCATGCCGTCGTCGAGATGGATCAGCAGGTACTTGGCGCGGCGGTCCAGGCGGACGATCCGGCGGCCGGTCAGCCGCTCGGCCATCCGCTCGGGCAGCGGGAAGCGCAGGTCGGGGCGGCGCTGCTCGACACGGGCCAGGCGCTGGCCTTCCAGGACGGGCACCAGGCCGCGGCGAACGGTCTCGACTTCGGGAAGCTCGGGCATGGCCGGCACACTGGCACGACCCGGCGCCGGACGCTATGGTCCCGGCCATGAGCGACGCGCCCCATAATCCCGAGTCCCGCTGGTTCGGCGACACCGAGGTCGACCCGACGGAGAAGACCCACCGCGTCCATGGCGTGTTCAGCAGCGTGGCCCAGCGCTATGACCTGATGAACGACCTGATGAGCGGCGGCGTCCATCGGCTGTGGAAGGCCCAGTTCATCAGCGCGATCCGGCCCCGCCCGGGCGAGGTCCTGCTGGACGTGGCCGGCGGCACCGGCGACATCGCCTTCCGCTTCCTTGACCGCGCCGGCCCGACCGGGCGGGCCATCATCTGCGACCTGACCGAGGGCATGGTCGCGGTCGGCCGCGACCGGGCGATCGACCGCGGCCGGGTCGGCCCGATCCTGCACATGGTCGGCAATGCCGAATCGCTGCCGGTCGCCGACCGGTCGGTCGACGTCTACACCATCTCCTTCGGCCTCCGGAACGTGACCCGGATCGACGATGCGCTGCGCGAGGCGCGGCGGGTGCTGAAGCCGGGTGGGCGCTTCTTCTGCCTGGAGTTCAGCAAGGTCGTGCTGCCCGGCCTGGACCGTGCCTACGACCTCTATTCCCGCGCCGTGATCCCGCGCCTGGGCAAGACGGTGGCCAAGGACGAGGACAGCTACCGCTACCTGGTCGAGAGCATCCGCCGCTTCCCCGATCAGCCCACCCTGGCCGAGCGAATCGAGGCCGCGGGGCTGGAGCGGGTACGCTGGACCAACCTGTCGGCCGGCATCGCCGCCATTCATACCGGCTGGCGGATCTGAGGCTCGGATCGGGCGATCCAGATCCTGATGATTGCATTGGCCCAAGACTGCGCATAATTCTACGTTCCTTATGCGCATCGAGTGGATGACAACATGCTCACACGCTATCGGGAAGACGCTCCGAAGAAGCCCGTCAACTGCAGCATGAACAGCGACCTCGTGGCCCAGGCGAAGGCCATGGGGATCAATGTCTCTGCTGCGGCCGAAGCCGGACTCCTGACCGCCGTCGAACAGGCCGAACGCCGGCGGATCGAGGAGGAGACGGCGGCGATTGTCGCGTACTGGAACGAGTACGAGGCCCAATTCGGAAGTCCGGCCGACGAATATTGCGAGATCTGAGGTCCATGCCGCAATTCGATGCGCATCGGAACATCGGAGCGAGCAAGGCCGCCTATCCCTATCTCGTCGTCCTGCAATCCAGCATCTTCCGTGACCGGTCGCGCTGGGTCGTTATTCCCTTGGCTCCGGCTGGACCCAACCTCCCGCCGAACGACCGGTTAAGCCCGGCGTTCACCGTCGAGGGCAAACGGTACGGGCTGGCAACGCTGGCGATCTTCAATCTCCCCAAGGAGCAGCTCGGTCCTGTCGTAACCAACCTGACCGCCGAGAGCGACGCCATCATCGCCGCCATGGACTGGATGATGAATCGCGGCTGGGGGTAGGATTTCACGGCCCCTGTCGCGCATTTCGTCGCAAGCGGTGATTGTAGGGCTTGCCGAATCCGGCTGGGGGCCCTAAAGAACACTCATGCGATGTAGTTCGCCTTCCGCCGTCCCTGGGGACCCGCCGTGACGCTGACCTTGCGCGACCGCCGCATCCTGCTGGTCATCGCGGGCGGCATCGCCGCCTACAAGTCGCTGGACCTGATCCGGCGACTGCGCGAGCGCGGTGCCCGGGTGCGCTGCATCCTGACCAGATCCGCGACCGAGTTCGTCACTCCCCTCGCCGTTTCGGCCCTGACCGAGGACAAGGTCTATCGCGACCTGTTCTCGCTGACCGACGAATCGGAGATGGGCCACATCCGGCTGTCGCGCGACGCCGACCTGCTCGTGGTGGCCCCGGCCACCGCCAACATCCTGGCGCGGATGGCGGCCGGGCTGGCCGACGACTTGGCCACCACCGCCTTGCTGGCCACCGACAAGCCGGCGCTGGTGGCGCCGGCGATGAATGTCCGGATGTGGGAGCATCCGGCGACTCGCGACAACCTGGCGCTGCTGCAGCGCCGCGGCGTGCGCGTGGTCGGGCCGAACCCCGGCGAGATGGCCTGCGGCGAATACGGCCCGGGGCGCATGTCCGAGCCGCTGGAGATCGTCGCCGCCATCGAGTCCTATTTCGCCGAGGTCGACCGCTTCGGCACCGGCGGGCCGCTGAAGGACCGGCACGTCATCGTCACCAGCGGCCCGACCCACGAGCCGATCGACCCGGTGCGCTACATCGCCAACCGCTCCTCCGGCAAGCAGGGCCACGCCATCGCCGCGGCGCTGCACCGGGCCGGGGCGCGGGTGACGCTGGTGACCGGCCCGACCCATGAGCCGGCGCCGCACGGCGTCACCGTGGTGCCGATCGAGACGGCGGACGAGATGATGGCCGCCTGCCGGGCCGCCCTGCCCGCCGATGCCGCGGTCTGCGCCGCCGCCGTGGCCGACTGGCGCGTCGCCGTGCCCTCCGGCCAGAAGATCAAGAAGGGCGCCGGCGGGCCGCCGGCGCTGGCGCTGGCCGAGAACCCCGACATCCTGGCGACGCTGAGCGCCCCGGGGCCCGACCGGCCGGCCCTGGTGGTGGGCTTCGCCGCCGAGACCGAGGACGTGATCGCCCATGCCCAGGCCAAGCGCGCCCGCAAGGGCTGCGACTGGATCCTGGCCAACGACGTGTCGCCCGGCACCCGGGCCTTCGGCGGCGATTCCAACATCCTGCACCTGGTCACGGCCGAAGGCGCCCAGACCTGGCCGCGGCTGAGCAAGGCCGATATCGGCACGCGCCTGGCCGGCGCGATCGCCCGCCATTTCGAGAAAGGCTGACCCCGGACCGATGACCGAAGCCGTCTCCATCGCCGTCACCCGCCTGCCGCACGGCGCCGACCTGCCCCTGCCCGCCGCCGCCACCGCGCGGTCGGCCGGGCTGGACCTGCTCGCGGCCGTGGCGGAGCCGGTGACGGTGGCCCCCGGGCGCCGGGTGCTGATCCCGACCGGCATCGCCATCGCCCTGCCGGCCGGCTGGGAGGCGCAGGTGCGACCGCGCTCCGGCCTCGCCCTCAAGCACGGCATCACCATCGTCAATGCGCCGGGCACGATCGACTCCGACTACCGGGGCGAGATCGGCGTGGTGCTGATCAACCATGGCGACGAGCCCGTCGCCATCACCCGGGGCATGCGCATTGCCCAGATGGTCGTGGCCCGCCACGCGACCGTCGCCTGGGACGAGCGACAGGGCCTCGACACCACCGCCCGGGGCACGGGCGGCTACGGATCCACCGGAACGGGAGCCTGACGGATGTTCCGACTGCCCAAGAAGATGCTGTTCGCGATCGAGGCGGTCCTCGACATCGCCTACAATGCCGTCGACACGCCGGTGCAGAGCGCCGAGATCACCAAGCGCCAGGGCATCCCGCGCCGGTATCTGGAGCAGGTGCTGCAGCAGCTGGTCCGGGTCGACATCCTGACCGGGGTGCGCGGGCCGCGCGGCGGCTATCGCCTGGCGCGGGAACGCCGGCGGATCACGGTCGGCGAGATCGTCCGCGCCATCCGGTCGCTGGAGACGGCGGCGGACGACGAGGAGGCGCTGCCGCCGGGGTCCCGCCTGGGCCAGGAGATCGTCCGCCCGCTGTGGGCCGAGTTGCAGGAGGAAGCGGTCAAGAAGCTCGACGCCCTGAGCATCGAGGACCTGGCCAACCAGGCCCGCGAGAAGGGCATCCCGCGCGAGCGGGCCGCCCCCGTCGACTTCTCGATCTGAGCTCCGCCCGGGTTGATCCGAGCGGCTGGCCTTCCCCAAGGCCGGCGCGTATATATGTTGATCAACCAATTTAACGCCCTTGGAGAGTAATATGTCCTCTTCCACCGCCGGGAAGACCGAGTTCCGAGGCAAGATCTACGACTCGATCCTCGACACCATCGGCGCGACTCCGCTGGTGCGGGTGAAGAAGCTGGCCGAGGCCCATGACGCCAGGGCCGATATCCTGGCGAAGCTGGAGTTCTACAACCCGCTGTCGAGCGTGAAGGACCGCATCGGCCTGGCGATGATCGAGGCGCTGGAGGCGTCCGGCAAGATCAAGCCGGGCGTCAGCACCCTGATCGAGCCGACCTCGGGCAACACCGGCATCGCGCTGGCCTTCGTCGCCGCCGCCAAGGGCTATCGCCTGATCCTGACCATGCCCGAGACCATGTCGGTCGAGCGGCGCAAGATGCTGAAGCTGCTGGGCGCCGAGCTGCACCTGACCGAGGGCCCGAAGGGCATGAAGGGGGCGATCGCCAAGGCCGAGGAGCTGGTCCAGAGCATCCCGAACGCGATCATCCCGCAGCAGTTCGAGAACCCGGCCAACCCGGAGATCCACCGCCGCACCACGGCCGAGGAGATCTGGAACGACACCCAGGGCGGTGTCGACATCCTGATCTCGGGCGTCGGCACCGGCGGCACCATCACCGGCGTGGCCGAGGTGATCAAGCCGCGCAAGCCGGGCTTCAAGGCGATCGCGGTGGAACCGGAGGACAGCCCGGTGCTGTCCGGCGGCAATCCGGGCCCGCACAAGATCCAGGGCATCGGTGCCGGCTTCGTGCCCGGCGTGCTGAACACCAAGGTCATCGACGAGGTCGTGCGGATCTCGAACGAACGCGCCTTCCAGGTCGCCCGCCAGGCGGCGAAGCTGGAGGGGATCCCGGCCGGCATCTCCTCCGGCGCCGCCCTGGCCGCGGCGCTCGAGGTCGGCGCCCGGCCGGAGAACGAGGGCAAGAAGATCGTCGTGATCGTGCCCTCGATCGCCGAGCGCTACCTGTCGACCGCGCTGTTCGAAGGGCTGGATTAAGCTCCGCCTTCTCAGTGCGTGCGGGGGAAGCGGGCCTTCGGGCCCGCTTTTCGCGAGCCCGCCCGATACTGCTACTGGCGCGGCCGTCTGATGGCGGACTCGAAGCTTCCGGTGCTCACGGACTCAAACGTCCGCTGCGCGCCGGTTCTCGAAACCA